>JAGYIK010000006.1 GCA_018402605.1 Litorivicinus sp.
TGATAGCCACCCTCTAAAATGGATACGATTCGGGAATTGGCATGCCGGTTGGCGATGTCGTTGATCAGCGTCGTCACCCATCGATAATCGTCTTCAAGCAAGTTGAGTTCACCGAGTGGATCCTCGGCGTGTGCATCGAATCCAGCGGAAATGATCACCAGTTGCGGCTTGAATGCATCGAGGGCTGGGAAAAATGTGGACTCGACTTTTTGACGAAATACGCTGCCGTCAGAGCCCGCATTGATCGGGGTCAGAATGAGATGCTCGCCGGGCGTGTCAAAATGTCGGTTGGGGTAAAACGGGTGCTGAAATGATGAGCAGACCATGACGCGTTCGTCGTCTTTAAAGATGTCGACTGTGCCGTTGCCATTGTGGACATCGAAGTCAATGATCGCGACCCGCTCAAGACCATAGTGTTCTATTGCGTGAAGTGCGGCGACAGCCACGTTATTGAATAGGCAAAACCCCATCGCTTGATTTTTCTCAGCATGGTGGCCTGGCGGACGTGTTGCGCAAAAGGCGCGCTGAATCTCACCAGACATCACCGCATCCACTGCTTGGCAGCCCGCCCCGGACGCTAAAAGTGCGGCCCGCAGTGACCCAGGCCCCATGGATGTGTCGCCGTCGACGGGAATCAAATCGCCGTTCATGGCGTCATACCCGATTTGCTCAATTTCGTGCACATACTGATGCGGGTGCGCGCGCTCGATTTGCGAGAGCTCAGCAGGTTGTGCTTCAAATCGTGTGAGATCCAGCATCAGCCCTTGCGCTTGCAAGCGCGTATCGATGGCTTGCAGACGCATGGGGTGCTCTGGGTGCATATGCCCCATGTCATGAATCATGCAATCTTGATGCGTGAAATACCCGATGTGCTTCATGAAGACTCCGTTCAGTCCGCAAACTGTATCACTGGCCACCCGCTGGTGCGCGCGAGTTCGGCTAAGGCATGATCTGGGTCAACAACGAATGCCTGGTTTGCATACTCGAGCAATGGCCTGTCGTTGATCGAGTCTGAGTAAAAATGGATCGTGTCGGCTTTTAAATTTTGTGCTGTAAGCCATGCTTCTAGAGCCTGAACTTTACCTTCTTGATAGGTCGGGATGCCAACCAGTTCGCCGGTGTACTGCCCGTTAACGACCTCAAATTCGCAGCCTAAAAAGGCATCTACGCCATGCAGTTCGGCGATGGGCTCAACAATAAACGTGTTTGTTGCCGAAATGATCATGGTCGTAAATCCCTCGATCTTGTACGCGGCAATGCACTCGATAGCACGTGGTTGGATTTCTGGCATGACAACAGTTTTGAGGTATGCATCCCGCCACCTGACCACCTGATTTGTGGGAAATTTTTGTAACACATCGGAGGCAAAACGACTGTACTCGCGTATATCGAGCTTTGCGTCGAGATAATCCTGATAGAATTGCGCGTTGCGGGCTTGATAATAGTCCGCGTCAACGGCTTCGATATCAATTAAATATTGGATCCACGCTTTATCGCTGTCGAAAGGGATCAGGGTGTGATCGAGGTCAAATATGGCGAGTTGCATTTAGCTCCTGTAGCCGTTGAGGCCTGCCCAAAAAGTTGAAAGAATGCGAAGGTTTTCGGGGAGTTGCAAGTCATGATCGATCAGGACGGATTTCGGTTAAACGTGGGGATCATCCTCGCGCATCCGACAGGTGCCGTTCTGTGGGCGCGCCGGAGAGGTGAAGAGGCATGGCAATTCCCGCAGGGCGGGATGCAATCGGGAGAAACGCCCGAGGACACCCTCTATCGGGAGCTGCACGAAGAGTTAGGGATTAGCGCAGACAAAGTGTTTGTTCTTGCGCAGACTGCTGGATGGCTTCGCTATCGATTACCCAAATCGTTGATCCGCCCGCGGGGCAAGAAAACTTGCGTAGGGCAGAAACAGCGCTGGTTCTTGCTGGCGCTAAATGATCCCTTTGTTGTGCCCCAACTGGATGTCACAGATCACCCGGAATTCGACGCCTATCAATGGGTGAGTTATTGGTACCCCCTAAGTCAAGTGATTCCATTTAAGCGCGACGTCTATCGACAGGCTTTGATCGAATTGGCACCGGGCCTTCGCTGGTTTGGCCCCATGGCATGTTAGATATTCTTCGCCGTCTGGTTCAGGCGGTTACCGATGCAGATGACCTCGATGATGCATTAACCATCATCGTGACGCGGATTAAGGACACCATGCAAACAGGTGTCTGTTCTGTGTATTTGTTCGATGAGCAAGCCGAGCGTTGGGTGCTGATGGCCACAGATGGCTTGAATCCAAATTCAGTCCGTATTGCGAGTCTTGGAAAAACCGAGGGTCTCGTTGGGTCTGTTGGATCTCGGGGCGAATTATTGAACCTTGATGATGCGCCCAAGCACCCCGCATTTCGGTTTTTGCAAGAAACAGGCGAGGAAATCTTTCAGTCGTTTTTGGGTGTCCCTGTGGTGCACCAGCGGGAGACTCTGGGTGTCTTGGTTGTGCAACAAACAACGCCACGTCGGTTCAGTGATGATGAAGAGGCGCTGCTGGTCACGGTTGCCGCGCAACTGTCGGCACTGATCGCGCATGCCAAGATTTCGGGCCGCTTGCATCTACATACAGCCAGTGGCGAGGGCTCAAAGGATGTGCATTTTAAGGGAGTGGCTGGCGTTTCCGGCATTGCCATTGGTACAGCCTTTGTGCGAACTCCACCTGCGCGTTTGCGTCGTGTTAAAGACGCAACGACGGACGACCCTGAACGGGAGTTGATCGAATTTCAAGCCGCTTTATCGGAGGTGAAGTCGGAACTTCGCCGCATCAGCGAGACATTGTCTGCACATCTGCAACAAAGTGAAACAGCGCTATTTGATACCTATTTGCGCATGCTCGAGGACCACACTCTCAGTGGTGAGGTCTGCCAGCGGATTCGCTCAGGTGAGACAGCGCCGACCGCACTAAAGCATGTTGTCTTGGATCTCGTAGCACGATTTGAGGCCATGAACGATCCGTATCTCAAGGAGCGCGCCACAGACCTGATGGACCTCGGGCGTCGGATTTTGGCGCAATTGCTTCATGAGAATCTGGGCGCACTGCAATACCCCGACGATGCGATTCTGGTTGCCGAAGATGTTACCCCAGTCATGTTGGGTGAGATCGATACGGCATCGTTGCGTGGAATTGTCTCGCTGAAAGGTTCGGCGAATTCCCATGTGGCGATTCTGGCCCGAGGGCTTGGCATTCCAGCGGTCATGGGTGCGATGGATTTGCCCCTCTCCGATCTCTCGGGGGCGCAGTTGGTTGTCGATGGATGGCGAGGCGAGGTCGTAGTTGAGCCCTCTGAAGCGGTGCTGTTTGAATACCGGTCTGCGATTCGCGATGCGGAGGCGTTGGCGACGGATCTTGAGCGGGTCACAACTGGGCCAGCCACGACAGCGGATGGCAAGCGCATTCATCTGATGCTCAATTCAGGTCCCTTTGGCGACCTTTCCAAGCGGCAACGCAGTTGGATTGACGGTGTTGGACTGTACCGAACGGAGTTTGTCTTTTTGTCGCGTTCACGGTTCCCGACCGAGGAAGAGCAGGTCTTGGAGTATCGGAATGAACTTCAGACCTACGCACCGATGCCTGTCGTCATGCGCACGCTCGATATCGGTGGTGACAAGAGTCTTCCGTATTTCTGCATTGAAGAGGCCAATCCCTTTCTCGGCTGGCGCGGTGTTCGCGTGACCCTGGACCACCCCGAGATTTTTTTGACGCAAATTCGGGCCATGCTGCGTGCGTCGATCGGCTTAAATAACCTCCGGATCATGCTGCCGATGATTACCACAGTCGAGGAGCTTCGAGCCTCGCGGCAATTGATCGAGCGTGTTGCATCTGAGCTGTTATCGGAGGGATGTGCGATTCAGAGTCCGGATATCGGTGTAATGATCGAGGTACCGAGTGCTGTGTATATGGCTGATGAATTGGCTCGCGAAGCCGATTTTCTCTCGGTTGGCTCCAATGACCTGACGCAATACCTGTTGGCGGTTGACCGCACCAATGCACGCGTTGCTGATATGTTTGATGTGTTTCATCCTGCTGTATTGCGCGCACTGGATCAAACCTGTCGTGCAGCCCGTGCACAGGACATACCCATGGCCCTCTGCGGCGAAATGGCTGGCGATCCGATGTCGGCCATTGTGCTTGTGGGATTGGGCTTTACTGAATTATCGATGTCTGCAGCCAGTTTGGCTCAGGTGAAACGGGGCCTCGAAGCGTTTTCGATGGCGGATTGCCGCGCGCTGGCTCAGCAGGTCATCCAGTGCGGTTCAGGGCAGGAGGTGATTGCGCACGTGGGCCAGGCGTTTGTCGCGCGGGATTTGGGTTTACTGTTGCCACCTCGACTCCGCGAAACACTGCAAGTGGAGAGTGTGTGACTGATTTTTTTATGTACTTGCCCTTGGGTGTCTTTGCAGGCCTGTGTGCAGGGTTATTTGGCGTCGGCGGTGGGATTGTTATCGTTCCCTTTCTCCTGCTCGCTTTTGAGTTTTTTGCCAAGGATCCTGAAGTGATGATGCACATGGCGGTGGGAACCAGTTTGGCATGCGTCGTTCCGACAGCCATGAGCTCAACCTGGGGACATCACCGGAAGCAAGCGGTGATGTGGCCATGGGTGAAAAGTCTCCTGCCTTTCTTGATCTTGGGTGGGTTGCTGGGCGGTTGGACCGCAGATCAATTGCCCGGTGATGCGCTGGCGATCATGCTCGGTACATTTTTGATTTTGATGGCCTTCCAGTTATTCATTAAAACTGACCGGCCGATGATCGAAGCCAAAGACATGCAGATGCCATCTCTCCTGACCTTTGGGATTGCTGGAACAGGCATGGGCTGGATCAGTGCCATGATGGGCATAGCAGGCGGTGCGTTGGCTGTGCCCTTTATGGCGGCGTTTGGCTCCGGTGTGCGACGGGCAGTCGGCACATCTGCAGCAATCGGGGTGCCTGTTGCAGCATCTGGGGCGATTTCGTTTGTGATTACTGGATTTGATCATCCAAACCGACCTGAATTATCGTTTGGGTATGTGTACTTGCCTGCGTTTTTGGGCATTGTGCTGACTTCGACGTTCTTTGCGCGCGTCGGCGCCCGATTGGCGCACGCGCTGGATCAGCGGCTATTACAGCGTCTTTTTGCGTGCTTTTTAGCAATTCTATCGATTCGTTTAATTTGGAATACAGTGGCATGACCTATCCATTGATTAATCCAGTTGCGCTTGATTTGGGTTTCCTCCAGATTCATTGGTATGGATTGATGTATGTGTTTGGCTTCCTTGGCGGATATGCCCTGACGCTGTTGAGGATTCGCCAAGGCCGGTTTCCGCTGACAAAAGAACAGATGTCCGACTTTTTGGGTTGGATCGCGCTTGGCGTGATTTTAGGCGGCCGGGTGGGATACATGGTCTTTTATCAGCCCGATCGGTTGCTCGAGGATCCGCTATCTCTCGTATATGTGTGGGAAGGTGGGATGGCGTTCCATGGCGGATTGCTTGGCGTTGTTGCTTTGACTTGGTTGTACGCACGCAAGGTGGGTATCCGGCCACTGGAATTGGGCGATGCCCTGGCACCCATGATTCCGATCGGTCTTGGTCTCGGGCGGGTCGGCAATTTTATCGGTGGAGAGCTTTGGGGTCGCACAACCGATGTTCCCTGGGCCATGGTGTTTCCGGGTGGGGGGCCAGAGCCGCGCCACCCAAGTCAGCTGTACCAATTTTTGCTTGAAGGTGTGCTGCTCTTTATCCTGCTGTGGTGGTTCTCCAGTGGATCCCGGCGGCGTGGACAAGTCACTGGGTTGTTTCTAGTGGGCTATGGGGTTTGTCGGTTTGTGGTTGAGTTTGTTCGCGAGCCCGATGCGCATCTTGGATTTATTTGGATGAATTGGATGACGATGGGCCAATTGTTGACAGTGCCGATGATACTCGTGGGCCTCTGGTTACTGGTGATATATAGGGAGAGCGATCGTGCGCGCGTATCTTGATCTGTTGGATTTGCTACTCAATACCGGGACCCCGAAAGGCGACCGGACAGGCACTGGCACGCTCAGTGTGTTTGGACACCAAATGCGATTCAATTTGCGCGAGGGCTTTCCTTTAGTTACGACGAAGAAAATTCACCTGAAATCGGTCGTGCATGAATTGTTGTGGTTTATCCAAGGGCATACAACGACAGAGTACCTTCGCGCCAACGGCGTCTCGATTTGGGACGAATGGGCGACAGAAGACGGCGATTTGGGGCCCATTTATGGCGCCCAATGGCGTTCTTGGCAAGCTGCAGATGGACGATCAATTGATCAGTTAATTTCAGTCGTTGAGGCAATTAAAGCGCGACCGGATTCGCGCCGGCTCCTCGTTTCAGCTTGGAATCCGGCTTTGTTGCCCGATGAGTCCAAATCACCACAAGATAATGTGCGAGACGGTTTGATGGCGCTTGCGCCCTGCCACACGTTGTTTCAATTCTACGTGGCCGATGGTGCCTTATCCTGTCAGCTGTATCAGCGCTCTGCGGATGTCTTTTTGGGCGTGCCGTTCAACATCGCGAGCTATGCCCTGTTGACCCATTTAGTGGCCGATCAGTGTGGATTGGGAGTGGGCGATTTTGTTTGGACAGGTGGTGATGTGCATCTGTACCAGAATCACGTTGCCCAAGCCCGCGAGCAACTGTCGCGTGAGCCGAGACCGTTGCCGACGTTGAAGCTGTTATCAACACCGACAGATATCACCGGGTACACCGAGGCAGATATCGCGATCGAAGGCTATGATCCGCATCCGCATATCAAAGCACCGGTGGCGATTTAATGCGTACTGCCTTAATCGTCGCTCGCGCAACAAACGGTGTTATCGGCATTGCGAATCAGTTGCCGTGGCACCTGCCTTGTGATCTGAAATACTTCAAACGCATTACTTTGGGGAAACCGGTGATTATGGGTCGCAAGACCTATGAGTCGATTGGCCGTCCACTTCCAGGGCGGACCAACGTGGTCGTCACACGTAATCCCGAGTGGCATGCTGTTGGTGTTCGGGTTGTTACCGATTTACCGGCTGCAATGCATATGGCCAGGGCGCAAGCAGAGCTCGATGGTGTGGATGAGGTGATGGTGATTGGCGGTGCCACGCTCTACCAGGAGGCATTGTCCAAGGTGGATCGCATGTATGTCACTGAAGTGGCGACCGCGCCGGCCGGAGATGCGTTTTTCCCGGCCCCAGATGCGCAGTCATTTCAGCTGGTCTCGGAAGACACCCATGATGCGCAGGGTGAAACGCCGGCCCACAGCTACCAAATCTGGGACCGGATCACGGTTTAGTCCTCGTCGGTGACTGCGCCGAGCGATGCGCTCTTCACCTGACGGGCATATTTCGCTAACACACCACGCGTTGGCAGTTCTTTTTCCATACGCCAGTTTGCTCGGCGCGCTGCCAAGGTGGCGTCATCCAAGTCAACAATGAGCGCGTTCGATTCCGCATCGATCGTGATGGTATCCCCATCTTCCACCAGACCAATAGGCCCGCCAACGGCTGCTTCCGGCGTCACATGCCCAATCACAAAACCATGAGATCCACCTGAAAAGCGCCCATCGGTGATTAATGCGACGTCTTTACCAAGACCTGCGCCCATGATGGCACTGGTTGGCGAGAGCATCTCACGCATACCGGGTCCGCCCTTCGGCCCTTCGTAACGGATAACAATGACCGAGCCTTTGTTGACCCGTCCTTCGAGAATGGCGGCCAGGGCTTCTTCTTCAGAATTAAAGCAGACGGCTGTGCCTGTAAAGGTCAGCCCCTCTTTGCCAGAGATTTTGGCGACAGCACCCTCAGGCGCTAAATTGCCATACAGAATGCGGAGATGGCTGTCTTTTTTCACCGGATTATCGAATGCCCGGATGATGTCTTGGCCTGCCGGATAGGGCTGAACGTCCGCCAAATTCTCGGCCAGCGTGTGCCCCGTGACCGTCAGCACATCGCCATGCAAAAGCCCGCGATCCAATAACATCTTCATCAATGGTTGAATCCCGCCAATTGCGATGAGTTCACTCATCAGATACTGCCCAGACGGTTTAACATCGGCGAGCACAGGTACGCGCTTGCCGATCTCAGTGAAGTCATTGAGGCCGATCTCAATGTTGGCGCACTGCGCCATGGCGATCAGGTGCAGCACGGCATTGGTTGAACCACCGAGGGCAATGACCATAGTGATCGCGTTTTCAAATGATTTGCGCGACACGATATCGGACGGTTTCAGACCCAGTTCGATCAAGTTCATCACGGCTGCACCCGCGCGCTCACTGTCGATTCGTTTGTCGTTCGAGACAGCTTCTTGCGCAGATGAATTCGGTAAGGACAGGCCGAGCGCCTCAATGGCGCTTGCCATGGTGTTGGCGGTGTACATTCCGCCACACGAGCCCGGTCCTGGGATTGCAGTTTTTTCAACGGCGATCAGTTGGCTCTCATCAATGGTGCCCGCCGCACGTTGTCCAACGGCCTCGAACACAGAAACAATATCCCGACGCTCAATGCCGGGCTTGATGGTCCCACCATAAACAAACACAGAGGGCCGATCGAGGCGCAACATGGCCATCACACATGCCGGCATGTTTTTATCGCATCCGCCAATGGTCACAACACCGTCGAAACCTTGGCCGGCAACCACTGTTTCAATGGAATCACAGATGACTTCTCGGCTGACCAGCGAATAGCGCATCCCGGGGGTACCCATACTGATGCCGTCACTGATGGTGATGGTGTTGAACACGATGGCCTTCGCGCCAGCCGCATTGGCGCCAGCTTCCGCTGAGGATGCGAGCTCATTGAGATGCATGTTGCACGGTGTGACCATGCTCCACATGCTCACGACACCAATTTGTGGCTTTTTGAAATCCTCGTCACCAAAACCAACGGCACGCAACATCGAGCGCGAGGGCGTTTGCGACAGTCCGTCAACGATAACGGAAGAATGAGGGCGACGAGAATCGGTCATTGTTTGGGTCCTATAGTGTTTTTCTTAAGATCAACGAGTTGCGTTGGTAGTTATATAAAGCCTGCCGATTTTCTGGTAGCGCATCAACAGTTACCGGTTCGAACCCGCGTTCGCGAAACCAATCTGGCGCTTGGGTCGTGAGTACGAACAGTGTCTGAACGCCCTGCGACTGGGCGATTACCGTAATGTGGTCAAGGAGCCTTGATCCAATGGCTTGCTTTGATTTATCGGGATCAACAGCCAGCGCGGCGAGTTCAGCATTATTGCTGTCGAGCGGATAGAGTGCGGCCGATCCGAGAATGCGTCCATCCTGTTCACAGACACTGAAATGACGGATTTCTTGCTCAAGTTTGTCGCGCGAGCGTTGTACGAGTGCGCCCTCTGCCTCGAGGGGAGCGAGCAAATGAAGGAGACCAGCGAGGTCGTCGGCACGTGCCTCTCGAATCACTGCGACAGGCAATGCGGTCAGCATGGTCCCTGTGCCGGAAGCGGTCATCAGCTCGGTCAAAATCGCGCCATCGGCCGAGGCATCCAATACGTGGCCTCGCGCCACGCCACCGCGCACCGCCCGTTCGGCGGCATTGAGTCTGCGCTGCATCTCTGCAGGCTGAAGCGCACGAATCTCCGGGAGTTGCGGGAGTGCGAGTTCCGAGACCGCGGAACCATCTGCAGCTAAACATGCCGGGGTCTGGCCCAATAAAATCAGCTTGTCCGCACGCAATGCAATCGCTGTGTCTGCAGCAACTTCTTCACTCGCGAGGTTGTATAGTTGTCCTGCTGGTGAGTGTGCCAAGTGATCGAGATAAACCACGGCACCAAGATCCAGTTGCGCGCGGATGGCCTCGGCATCGACGCGACGGACCGAGCCGGTGAATTTATGATCGACTCCCTCGTGCACACCCAGCGGTTTGGCCGTCACAAAGCTCCCGCTCACCAAGGCTGAGTGTGCATGGTTCCGGTGCTGTGCACGCATGAATAAACCCCGGAATTGAGTGCGGAATTCGCCCACGAGATTGGTGACGGCGGCCAGCAAGGGCGCATCGGTAATGCGACGATTTCCGTGATACGCGCTTTGGTCGCCTCGGCAACTGATGTACGTATCGATGCCATGGCGTGTACTCTGCACGAGAACGAGGCGAACTCCGAGTGCGTTGAGAAGGACCAGATCCTCAGCGAGTCGACTGAGCGTGACTTCTGAGCGATCGGCATCGGACAATAGCACCACAAAGGTCTTGCCTCGAAACTGCTCGATGTAAGGCCCAGCTTCACGGAGCCAGGCAACTAAAGGTTCGGTCTGAATCATAAGACTCCTCTGCGAATGGGAAATTGTGCGATGAATCCCCGATCAACTCCAGATGCGATTGAATTAGAGCTGAAATTTGGCTTACGCGATGTCACAGTCGCGGACATTTCTGCTGCGCTGATCTCGGGTAACACGCCGTTACACACCCGTTGGCTGCAAAACACCTATTACGACACAGCGGATGGTGTTCTGCATCAGATGGGCGTGGCAATTCGGACGCGTTCGATTGATCAGCAGCATGAGATGACCGTTAAAATTCGTGAGCCTGACGAGGGTGGGCTTTCTCGGCGTCAAGAGTGGAACTTTCCGATCGACACCGTCGGCCTGAATCGGCAGCAACTACTCGCCTTACCACTGCCTGAGGCTGCGCACGCACTGATACAGAGCGATGCATTGCAACCGGTATTTCTGAACCAATTCCATCGAACCGATTGGCTTGTGGTTGAGGGCCTGACAGAGATCATGGTGTCATTGGACTGTGGTGCGGTAGAAGGAAATGGCGGTCGCTCTTCTGTGTCTGAGCTTGAACTTGAGCTGATCACGGGGACTGTGGAGGAGTTGATTGCAGTCGGCTGTCATTTGACCGACCAACTGCCAGCCTTCATGGCTGTGATTAGTAAAGCAGAGCGCGGAGAATGGTTGTTGCGCGGCGGATCGCCTGTCATGGCGCCTGATCCAAGCACGGTGCGCGGTTGGTTGTATCGGCTGAGTCGGATGCTTGATCCCTTAGCTGGGCCGAATTCGACGGAGGCAGTGCGGGCCTTGGCACAGTGCCAGGATCCAGTTGCGATCGAGAGATTTACAGGTGCGTTATTGGCTGGGGATTTGCCTCAGGGTTTGGCGCGATGGATGGTTGATCTTTCACTTAAGGATGTGTGATGGCGCCTATCGAGTACTCTGCATTTTTGCGGCGATTTGTCGAAAAATTTGATCCAGACCAGTCGTGGTTGACCTCCGAGGGGTCAACGCCACCCACTCGGGATGCGTTGTTGTCGCAATGGTTGGCACTGACGGGTAAAACCACGCACGATTTTGATCGCGAGGCGCGGATCTTACGTAATCAGATCCAGGCGGGACTGATCTATCGGTTACTGAGTGGTCTCGATACATTCCATGACACCGTCCGGGTGACCACTGAGCTTGCAGAAAGTGCCTTGGCGGCCAGCCTCCTCCACCATCAACCGATTCTCGAACAGGGCTTTGGTGCGCCCTCAGATCCGCGGTTCGTGGTTCTGGGTATGGGTAAGTTGGGCGGGCGCGAGCTGAATTTATCCTCTGATATCGATATTTTCTGTGTCTTCGCCAAGGATGGCGAGACCGTCGGGCCGCGGATTCGAGATCACGGTGAGTTTTTTACCCGCTTGACACAACAAATGGCGAAGTCACTCGATCAGCAGACTGCAGACGGCTTTGTCGCTCGCGTGGATCAGCGTTTGAGGCCTTGGGGATCGGCTGGGCAACTGGCCATTCCGGTGGTTGCATGCGAAGACTATTACGAAGTTCATGGCCGCGAGTGGGAACGTTTTGCGTTACTCAAAGCGCGGCCAGTGGCTGGCGATTTGGCGCTTGGCGATACGTTATTGCGGGATCTGAAGCCCTTTATGTACCGAAAGTACCTCGATTTTGGGGTATTTGAGTCAATCCGCGATTTAAAATCCAAAATAGAAGTGGAAGTTCGGCGCTCCGGCAAGGAAACCAATGTGAAGGTCGGCCGCGGTGGAATTCGTGAAATCGAATTTATCGTGCAATCCATGCAGTTGCTCCGCGGAGGCCAAATTCCAGCACTCCAGGTGACAGGGTTTTTGCCGGCGCTTGATGCGTTGATTCGCGAACAGATTGTTGCGCAGACAGACGGCGATTGGCTCCGCCATGATTATCTCTGGCTTCGACACGTTGAGCATGTGATCCAGGCCATGGACGATCAGCAAACTCAAGCGCTTCCCGCGGATCTGGGACCCCTCTCGGCAATTCTTGGCTTTGCCGGTGCGGCTGACTTTGAGCGGTGTCGCGTTGAGGTGACAGACCGTGTGCATGAGGCGTTCTCGGAGTTTCTGAGAGTAGAGGACTCAAACGCTCGGGCTCAGCGGGTCACAGCACCTGAGGTGCAGAGCCTACTTGATGGTTTGCGGCACGATCCGACTTGCGAGCGGCTCGAACCGATTGCGCGTGGCCGCCTTGTGACATTGCTTGAGCAACTTGGGCCGGAGCTATCGGACTATCCGCTTGTACTGACAGAGCGGATGGTGCAGTTCGTCGGCACCTGTTCCAGACGAAGTGCTTATTTGGCATTGCTCTCTGAGAACCCGAACACGCGGCAGCGGATGCTGGATGTTATGCATCGATCCAGTTGGATCACCGAGCGTTTGATTGAGATGCCTGCGTTACTGGATGAACTATTGACTGTGAGCGCAGATGACGCGGTCTTGTCTCGAGATGCGATTGGCCAGGAGTTAACCATGCGACTGCAACGGGTGGACCCTGATGACGCGGAACGACTCACGGAGGTCTTGGTACAGTTTGCCCGAGGCATGGCGTTCCGTGTTGCGATCTGCGAGGTGCGTGGCGAGATTCCCTTGATGCGCGTATCCGATCAGCTGACTTGGATTGCAGAAGCTGTGGTCACAGAGGTTTTGCATTACGCCTATGATGAGAGCGTTCAAAAGCATGGGCGGCCTGTGATGGGTGAGCTCAGCGACTGCTTGGGTTTGGCTGTGTTGGGCTATGGCAAGCTTGGCGGGCTCGAAATGAGCTATGGCTCCGATCTGGATTTGGTCTTTGTCCATCAGGTCGAGACCGAGCAGATGACCGATGGCCCGAACGCCATCGAGGGCGGTGTGTTCGTCAATCGCGTGGTCAGGCGGGTGATTGCGCTGCTTGAGACCACAACCCGATTCGGCAAACTCTTTGAAATTGATACGCGTCTGCGTCCGTCTGGTCGCTCGGGATTGATGGTTGTCAGCATCGACGCACTCTCGAAGTATCTGGACGAGTCGGCATGGACCTGGGAGCTACAAGCATTTGTTCGTGCGCGTCCGGTCGCAGGCGATCTGCCACTTTGCGATGCACTGGCGGGATTGCGTCGTCACATCCTGATGCGGCCGCGAGCCCGCCCTAAACTGCTGAAAGATGTCGTTGAGATGCGAGAAAAAATGCGTGCGCATTTGGCAAGTCCTGAGGTCGAGCCACTGTTTGATCTGAAGCACGATCGGGGAGGTATCGTCGATATCGAATTTATGGTGCAATATCAGATTCTCGCGTACGCAGAGACACACCCTGAATTGGCTGCTTATACCGATAATATTCGTCAACTTGATGGGTTGGCCTCGGCCGGGTGTGTTTCCAACGAGGATGCGGAAGCGCTCAAAGCGGCTTATGTTCGCTATCGGGCGCTCAACCACGAAGCCATTTTGGCCGGCCGAGCTGGGCGAGTACCTCCCGAATCGGTCGCTCATGAGCGGATGGTGGTTGAGCAACTGTGGGCGCGATGGATGACCTTTTCTTAACGAGTTGGATGTGACGATGCACCCGAATTTTGCTGATCGAGATGGATGGATTTGGTTTGATGGTGAACTGAAGCCTTGGCGAGAGTGTCAAACACACGTGTTGACGCATACATTGCATTATGGCCTTGGTTGCTTTGAAGGTGTGCGGGCCTACCAGACAGCGCAAGGTGCAGCTATTTTCCGCTTGGCAGATCATACGCGACGACTATTTGACTCTGCGAAGATTCTTGGTATGCAGATGCCCTACTCAAAAGAGGAAGTCAACGAGGCTCAGAAGGCCGCGGTTGCTGCCAACGACCTCGATCATGCGTATATCCGGCCTATGGTCTTTTATGGTTCAGAAGGCATGGGGCTCCGCGCGGACTCGTTGAAAACACATGTGATGATTGCCGCATGGGCTTGGGGCTCGTACATGGGTGAGGAGAACATGAAGCGCGGGATCAAAGTTCGCACAGCGAGTTATACCCGACATCACGTGAACATCACCATGACCAAGGCCAAAGCGAACGGGAACTACATGAATTCCATGTTGGCATTGCAAGAGGCGTTGGCCAGTGGTGCAGATGAGGCACTACTTCTCGATCCAGAGGGCTATGTGGCCGAGGGATCTGGTGAAAATGTGTTCATCGTTCGTGATGGTGTGATTTACACGCCGGAGTTGACGAGTTGTTTGGACGGCATTACCCGCAAGACTATTTTTACTTTGGCAGAGATGCATGGCATTCCGGTGGTCGAAAAGCGCATCACACGGGACGAAGTGTTGATTGCCGACGAGGCATTTTTCACCGGGACAGCTGCCGAGGTTACGCCAATCCGTGAGTTGGACTCCCGCCCCATTGGCTTGGGAAGTCGAGGTCCGATTACTGAACAGCTGCAATCTGATTATTTTGATCTCGTGCACGGTCGGATGGATCGTTTTGCTGACTGGGTAACGCACGTTAAGGGGTAAGGCATGCCGACCTTAGTGGTCGGCCCAAATTGGGTCGGCGATATGATTATGGCGCATGGGTTGATAGCCTACGTCAAATCCAAACATTGACCTTGTGCACATGTTGGCGCCAAGCTGGAGCTTGGCCGTGGCCAGTCGCATGGCAGAGGTCGATCCAAGTCTGAGTTGCCCTTTGCCGCTATGGCAGAAGCTGAATCTGACGGCGCGCTGGCGCTTTGCGCAGCAGCTCCGGTTTCGAAATATCACCGCGTTTGTGTTGCCGAATTCGTTTAAAAGCGCGCTCATTCCGGCGATGGCAGGAATTCCGCGTCGCATCGGTTGGAAAGGCGAGCGTCGACGCAAGGTGTTGACGATATTCAGGGTTGCGCCACTGAGCGATTCCCACGAATGGCCGATCGCTACATGGCGCTGGCATTTCCTGCACCAATTTGGCGTTGTCTGCCAATCATTGCCCGGAGCCGACGCACCCGGTATTGACCATGATACTGGAAATCAATCTGCACTGATCGACCGCTATCGGCTCGACCTACACGTCTTATTGGGCTGTGCCCCGGTGCCGAGATTTGGTCCGGCTGGCAGTGGCCGTTAGACCGATATTCCAGCGCTCGCACATCGTCTGTTGGCTAGCGGCCAACAAGTGATGTTGATGGGCTCACCAAATGACATCGCGGATGCCAAGCAGATTGTGGAGGCTGTCCCACAGGCGCATCGCCAGGATTTAGTTAATTGTGTGGGTGAAACATCAATTCCTGATGCGATCGATCTGTTGGGTGCATGTCAGGGTGTGGTCACCAATGATTCAGGGTTGATGCACGTCGCCGCGGCAACTGGACGGCCACTGGTGGCGTTGTTTGGTCCATCGTCACCTGAGCATACGCCTCCATTGTCGGATCACGCTGTGACGCTGACGCACCCAATGATTTGCCATCCCTGCTTTCAGCGTGAATGTCCGTTGAAGCATCAAGCCTGTCTCTCTGAGTTGCAGGTGGACGAGGTCATCGGAGCGCTGAATGCGCTTTTGGAGTTCTCGCACTGATGCGGGTTTTGGTGGTCAAAACATCGTCCATGGGTGATTTGGTCCACACACTTCCAGCACTGACCGATGCGGCGCAAGCCATCCCTGGGATTCAATTTGATTGGGTGTGTGAGCCCGGGTTTACGGAGGTACCGCATTGGCATCCTCAGGTGCATGATGTATTGGCGATACCGCTTCGAAAGTGGCGTCGCCGTTTGTATCGACTGGTTTTTTCACGCGAGTTTCAAGCATACAAAGCTGCATTGAATGCCAAACAGTACGATGTGGTCATTGATGCTCAGGGGTTAATGAAGAGCGCGTTTTTGATTACTCGCTTTACCGATGGGGTGACCCATGGGTATGCAGCGAACAGTGCCCGGGAACGACTTTCGAGCTTGGGATATCAACACAAGCATTCCGTTTCGAAACAGCTGCATGCGATCACACGAACCCGACAGTTATTTGCGAAATCACTTGGCTATGCGATTCCGACAGGAATGCCGGATGCCAACTTAGATCTCGGCCGCCCAGTGCATATGGCAAAGCGCTTGGTCCTAATAACGCAGACGAGTCGCGCAAAAAAGTTGTGGGTAGACGCATATTGGCGCGCAGTGATTGAGGATGCGTTGCCGCTGTTTGAGGATATCGTTTTGCCGACGGGTAGCCCTGATGAAGCCGAGCGGGTGGCACGAATGTGTGAGGGTTATCCGGTACGTATTCTGAGCGGCACATCCCTGACCGATGTGGCTTGCGAAATTGCGGGCAGTCAGGGTGTGGTGGCTGTAGATACCGGTTTGGCGCATATTGCAGATGCACTCGGCACCCCGCTACTGGCCCTATATGGGCCCACAGCACCGGGCTTGGTTGGTCCGGTTGGGCCTCGGTCTGATGTGGTGAAAAGCCCATCCGGGCGTCTGCAAGATATTCGAGCTGAAGACGTTATGAATTGGGTGAGTGATCTTGATACAAAGTTTGCCGAGTCAGATCGGGGTTTGTCTTAAATCGTTTGTGCATCCACATATATTGAGCTGGTCGCGGTTGCAGGGCCTCCTCGATATATGCGTTGAGCGCCCGCGCATTGGCGACCTCGTCCACTACTGGGTATGTCTCTCCCATCGGTCGAAACTTTAATTTGTAAATTTCACCGTCGCGATGTAGGTCGAGAAACACGGTAAAAGCCCCTGACATGCGAGCCAGTCGAGCCGGTGTTGTTACAGTTGAGGCTGGTCTGCCAAAAAATTCCGCGAAGACTGAACCCTTCGTTCCCATGTCTTGATCAGGGCCAAACCACATCAGCTCGCCAGCCTTGAGTGCTCGCGCCATATCGCGTATTGCACGGACATCTATCAACCGCGCATACCGCTCTCGACCTGCGCACACCGCCGTGTTGAATTCTGGATTGTCATTCGGTCGATATGTGATGACGAAGTCTCCAAAAACTTGGTAAACCAAAGGAGCAACGAGATCGAGCATGCTGTAGTGAGGGCATAATAGGAGGATTCCTCGCCCCTCTGATTGCGCACGTTCAATGTGTTCAGAGCCTTCAACATGCATCCGGTCCCTGACAAAGTTCAAGGGGCGATGCCACGCCCAAGCGGTCTCGACAAGTCCTTTGCCGTTCTCAATAAAACATGATTTAACTAAATCATGCCGCGCTTTGTTTTGACGGTCTGGAAAGCAGGCTGCGATATTGCGCTCGCAGACCATGCGCCGATTTTTCGCGACGTGAAATAACACATGGCCAATAAATCCACCAACTTTGAGTCCAAGTTGTGGTGGCAATCGACTCAAAACACGAATCAAGGCTAAGCCTATAGGCACGAATGAAATAAGAGTGCTCCCCGCAGTTGGGTTCAGTGTGTAAGGTCGGTACTATACCAAGCTTCTAATCCATAGAGAGATCTCCTGTGTCCCAGCTGTTTTCTGCCTCATGCGTTTTAGTTGTGGGTGATGTCATGTTGGATCGCTACTGGCACGGGGATGCTGGGCGAATTTCTCCAGAGGCACCCGTGCCGGTGGTTCGTGTGACACATGATGAGACCCGGCCCGGCGGCGCGGCCAACGTTGCACTGAATTTGGCCTCGCTGGGAGCGCGTGTTTCGTGTGCCGGGCTTGTGGGTTTGGATCAAGAGGCCGATCTTTTGGTGCAAACACTGGCCAATCATGGTGTAGATGCACGATTTCAAACCGTGGCGCATCGGACGATCACCAAACTGCGTGTTCTCAGCCAATCGCATCAAATGATTCGGTTGGACTTTGAAACGCCTTTCGAACCAGTGGATGCGCAAAGTTTGCTTCAACAGACCGCAATGGATGGATTTAATGCCCTGATATTGAGCGACTACGCTAAAGGCAGTCTCGAGCCACTCGGCTGGATTGAGAGAGGGCGCTCGCAAGGGATTCCGGTGATTGTCGACCCGAAGGGCCATGACTTCGAGCGGTATCGTGGAGCGACCTTATTGACTCCGAATCGCGCTGAATTTGAGGCGGTGGTTGGACCCTGGACCAATGAGGACGATCTCATTGAAAGGGCGCGTGAGCTGATTGCTCGGTTTGACTGGCAAGCACTTTTGGTGACGCGCTCAGAGCAAGGTATGACATTGGTTCTCGCTGATGGTCCCGTGCATCATTTTTCAGCGACTGCTCGCGAAGTCGCCGATGTTACTGGAGCAGGGGATACCGTTGTTGCGACCTTAGCGGCTGGTCTGGGCCAGGGATTATCGTTACCGGAAAGTGCTGAACTCGCGAATCGCGCTGCTGGAATTGTGGTTTCGAAGTCAGGTACGGCCAGCGTCAGCGCGCGGGAACTGCAGAGCGCGTTGCTAACGCAAAGTTCGATTTTCGATGAGACTGAGGCACTGGCAAGCTGGGTTTCAGAGGCGCAGGCCCGTGGCGAACGGGTGGTGATGACTAATGGTTGTTTTGACATCCTGCATGCAGGGCATGTGGCCTATTTGAAGGAGGCCGCATCCCTGGGCGATCGCCTCATTGTTGCTGTAAACGATGACGCGTCTGTCTCTCGATTGAAAGGTCCTGAGCGCCCCATGAACACCTTGTCTCGCCGACTTCAGGTGCTCTCTGGCCTCGCTGCGGTAGATGCTGTGATCGGATTCTCAGAGGACACCCCTGTCGGACTGATTCAACAACTGAAGCCCGACGTCCTCGCTAAGGGTGGAGATTACAAGGCAATCGAAGAGGTGGTCGGCTACGAGTCTGTATTAGCCTACGGTGGAGAGGTCAAGGTGCTGGGAGAGGTGGCCAACGTGTCGACCACCCATTTGATTGCAAAGATTCGTCAGGCGGATTCGAGTTCCACCAGTTGACAGAGAATATGCATCATCAAGATATGGCACTCTTGAATCCGCGCGGTATTGGTCGAGGGTGCCGCAAGAACATAGTCTGCGATGCCCTGCATGGCTCCGCCCGGCTTGTCTCCAACCAAAGCGACTGTCCGAATGTCCTTGGCTTGGGCGACCTGCATGGCTCTGACAACGTTTGCTGAGTTTCCGCTGGTCGAGATACCGATCAATAAGTCACCTGGTTGTCCAAGCCCCTCTACTTGGCGGGAAAAGACCTGATCGTAGCCGTAGTCATTGCCGATTGCAGTGAGAGCCGATGTATCCGTCGTCAAGGCAATGGCAGCCATCGATGCGCGTTCGCGTTCAAAACGCCCAATGAGTTCAGCCGCGATGTGCTGGCTGTCAGCTGCTGACCCCCCGTTACCGCAGAGCATGATCTTGTGTCCTGAAGCCAAGGTAGAGGATGCGACACCGGCTACTTCAAGTAGGGTTTCCAGACGATCCGTGTCAGCAAGCAGGGTGTTTTTAGTCTCAATACTGGCGGAAATCGTGTTTCGAATGCTGTCTAAGCTCATGGTGCTTGATCCTTTGGTAATGCCGCGCAATTATGCCTCAAATGCATTGGATTGGTGGTTCCAATAATCGCGGAAGTGATGCCCTGATCGGCAAACAATGTGGTCAATATGCTGGCTACGTCCTCAGTCATGTGGCCACTTCCAAGTGCTTTTTTCACTAGGATGCCGGCGCCAGTGGCGTGCGCCTCTGCAACCAAGGGCCGCTCGATTTGCGTCTGCGGATTCAGTGTAATCATGAGTACGTCCGCGCCTTCAGCGAGCGCAAGACGTCCGCCCTCGACCGTTTTCCCCGAGAGGCCAATTGCTTTGACAAGTCCTGCCTCACGCGCGCGGATCAAACTGTGCAACGCGCCATTACGAATGTGCTCGACATCCTGACCATCAGAGTGCAGCAACACCACGTCGAGTTGATCGCGTTTGAGCGCGTTGAGACTCTGCTCTAGACTGGTTTGGATGGCATGATCGGAGAACTCATAGCGGCTTCCATTCGCTGCATCATAGTACTCGCCGACTTTGGAGATGATTTGAAATTGGCCGTCTACCGCGGGGAGCAGTTGCCCGAGTCGCTCCTCTGATCGCCCGTATGCTGGCGCGGTATCGAGGCAATTGATACCCAACGCATGCGCTGTCTGTAAGAGTTCGATAATCGCCTCATCGCTCGGTAATTCGAAGTCATGGGGGTATTTTACGTCGGTGTTTCGACCAAACTTAACCGTCCCGAGGCCGAGCAGGCTGAATTCGAGGCCGGTTTGACCTAAGGGCCTTATTGGGATGCCCACGGGTAGTCTCCTCGTGTCGCTTTAGGCCACGCTGGATAGAGACAAGGCCCTGTCGACGTCAATTGTGGAATCAGCAGATCAGCAAGTTGCGGGGCAAGCGCAAGTTTTGTCGGCCAACAGATAAATCCTCCGGGGAATGCGTGGGTAAACGCACTATCCGGGCGAGCCCCTTGATCGGTTGCGGGTTCTGCGCGATTCACCCGAAAAATTTTGATCGTATCGATTTCCGGATTAAGCCATGATAATGCTTCGGACACAGCGTGCTCTGTCGCTTCGCGTTGTGCAGCATCTGTCCTTTCGACACCCTCCTCAGCCAGTTGACCGCCGAGATACAGGTATTGCCGATCGTCAAGTGTGTGTGTCGAGATCGTCAATTTTGGTTTGCTCCCGATGCCTAACTGATGTCCAAACACGGGTGGAATGGGTTTTTTAAGCGCACACACCGACATCGCAAGTGGTCGTATTTGCATGTTCGGTTGATTGATCCCAGATTCTCGAAGGAGGGTTTCCGTCCCCTCGCCTGCGGTGAGAATCACTTCGCCATCCAGTTGACCCTGATTGGTCTCTACCCCAATCACGCGGCCCCCTTCGCTTCGGAGTCGAGTGACCTCGCAATGGTACAGATGCCCATCTAGAATTTGCTCAAATCCTTGGATTAGGGTGCTGAGGTTCAAGACCGGCTCCGAAAGGCGGTACAGATGTCCCTCAAATCCCACCGCGAACGCCGGCTCTTCTTTCGGGTCAATCCGTTGCATGCGCGAGTGCATGGCTTTTGAGGCAAAGAATCCAACCAAGTTTGCAGCGAGCGACTGGTTTGACCAGAGAAGTTGATCGTCGCGCTCAAGCTGCACCGAAGAGAGATTGACGGTCCCTTCACCCTTGAGTGCAGTCCGCCAACGATTTGGCATGCCGGCGATGCCCGGTGCTGCATTGGATAACAGACAGCGCATTATTGTTCCCGCCATGGCGATACGCCTTGACTGGCGCGTCTGGCCTTGGCCAAGATGATGACGCTCAAGAACACAATAGGGAATATTGCGGGCCGATAACTCAGCTCCAAGCCAAAGACCGGAAATCCCACCACCGACGATGATTTTCATCGAGACATGCTAGCATCTTCATTATGTGGCGACATCTGTATTCCATCATTCTGATCCTCTGCGTTCCCGCACTGATTTGGCACGTGCGACGGAAGTACGGACGTGAGAATCACCCCTCCGATATCCCCGGTCGATTGGGTTTGGTAACGCCTCAGATTGCCTCCGGCGCAATCTGGCTTCACGCGTGCAGTCTTGGTGAGGCTAAGGTCGGGTTGGCCCTTGTAAATGAGCTGGAAAGACACGATCCGACACTGCAGTTTTTCCTGACTGCCACAACACCTTCGGGCCTCGATGTCCTCAGATCGAGTGCACATCCGGTGATGGTTTTTCCTTGGGATCTTCCCTGGATCTGGAGGCGATGGCTGAGCGCATTACAGCCGCGCGCCGTGGTTGTGATTGAAACGGAGCTTTGGCCGAATTTGATCGCCACCTGTCGGACTCAGGAGGTGCCGATCGTACTTGCCAACGGTCGTTTGAGTGAAAAGTCGGCGCGTCGTTACAGTCGGTTTGCGGGTCTCTCTCAGCCGATGTGGGCCGCTTTGACTCGCGCACTGATGCAGGATTCTGAAGATGCCATTCGGGCGCATGCTTTGGGTGCCGCGCTTGGGGCCCTCTCTGAGGTGGGCTCTGTAAAACTCGATCAGCCACCGCCCCATACTGATGCCGAGCTCTTGGATCGCTTAATTGAATGGAAGGGAGAGCGGCCGTTGATCTGCCTCATGAGCGGGCATCCGGGGGAGGAAGCCTTGCTGTTTGGCTATGTCGAAATTGGCTATCGTGTATTACTTGTTCCACGCCACCCGATCCGCGGGCCATCACTGCAGGAGGATGCAACAGCGCATCGACTGATCTCGGCCTGTGTTTCTGCGCATAATTTTGGCAATTCGGTAGACGTGCTGATTGGCGACACCTTTGGTGATATGGGCGCATACCTTCAGGCGTCCGATGTGGTCGTCATTGGGGGTAGTTTTTCAGGTCGGGGAGGACAGAATCCAATTGAGCCTGCGTTACTTGGAAAAGCGCTCGTGGCTGGGCCGTCGATGTATAACTTTGCGCGGATCACCGAGGCTCTAAAAGCACATGGCGGGCTATTACAGGTCGCGCCTCAAAATCTTGGGAAGGCGCTTAATGAGGCATTGAGTGCGGGTCAACAAATGGGTGATCACGCTCGCGCCTGGGTGCTGGCGAATCAGGGATCGACCGCCCGACAGGCCATGGCCATTCGGGCGATCCTGAAGCCAATTACCGTTGATTGAGCCGTGCTCTCGCTCGGGCTGCAGCCGCCTTAACCTGAGCTGGTGCGGTGCCGCCGATGTGGTCTCTGGCATTCACGGACCCTTCAACAGTCAGTACCCCGAATACGTCCTCTGCGATCAAGTCACTGAAATGACGTAATTCAGACAACTCCATTTCTGAGAGATCGCGATTGGTTTGCACACCAAGGGCCACTGCTTTGCCAACAACTTCGTGCGCATCGCGAAACGGCGAGCCCTTGCGCACAAGATAGTCAGCCAGATCGGTAGCCGTTGAAAACCCTCGGACTGCAGAGTCTTTGAGTTGACTTCGGTTCACTTCGATTTCTGGGATCATGTCAGCAAATGCACGAAGTGAGCCCAGAAGCTATCCGGCGGTGTCGTACAGGGTTCTTTGTCTTCCTGATTGTCTTTTGTTGTAGGCCAGAGGCTGGCCCTTCATGAATGTCAAAAGCGCCATCAGGTGGCCAAATACTCGACCCGATTTGCCGCGGACAAGCTCAGGGACGTCGGGGCTTTTCTTCTGCGGCATAATTGACGAACCGGTACAAAACTTGTCAGGCAAGTCGACAAATTGCCACGCGGTTGAATTCCAGTTAATCAACTCTTCAGAGAAGCGCGACAAGTGCATCATCAAGATACTGGCAGCACTTGTGAACTCGATACCAAAATCACGATCGGAGACAGAATCGAGGCTGTTCTCGGTCGGCCCATCAAACCCCAACAGAGACGCAGTCATGTCACGGTCGATCGGATAGCTGGTCCCTGCGAGCGCGGCGGCTCCGAGCGGGCATTGATTCATCCGGCGACGACAGTCGATCAGTCGGCCTGCGTCGCGCTCGAGCATTTCATTCCAAGCCAGCATGTGATGGCCGAATGTCACGGGCTGAGCGGCCTGCAAATGTGTGAACCCCGGCATGATGGTGTCGTGCTCACGAAGCGCAAGGTCGATGAGCCCAGTTTGTAGCCGTGTGAGTTCTGCGACAATGTGATCCAGGGTTCCTCGGAGCCACAAGCGAATATCGGTGGCGACTTGGTCGTTTCGTGATCGTCCTGTGTGCAGTTTCTTTCCGGTATCACCGATCAAATCAATCAATCGTGATTCGATATTCATGTGCACATCTTCACGCGCAATCGACCACTCGAATGTGCCAGCGGCAATCTCTGCTTCAATGGTCGTCAAGCCAGTTACAATGGCCTCGGATTCCTCAGCGGTCAGGATGCCCTGTGCCGCCAGCATACGGGCATGCGCAATGGACCCGCGGATATCCTCCCCGGCCATGCGCCGATCAAATTGCACCGAAGCGGTAAATGCTTGGACGAACGCATCGGTCGATTCCGAGAAGCGTCCGCCCCAAAGCGCCTTGGGGGTTTCCTGACTCATAGAGACTCCTTGTATGTGCATTCAGTATACTGGCTCAAAGGAAGGAACCACACATGCAAAACACATTGACCATTGCCACACGCAAAAGTCCACTGGCACTGTGGCAGGCTTATCATGTCAGAGATCGGCTTCTTGACGCCCATCCGGGGCTGACGATTCAGTTGCTTGAGATGACGACCCAAGGGGATGAGCGTCTCGATGTATCCCTGCAAAAGATCGGTGGCAAGGGTGTTTTTGTGAAGGAACTCGAAACGGCTCTCTATGACGGTCGTGCAGATCTTGCAGTGCATTCTTTGAAAGATGTACCCATGGAATTGCCCGAGGGGCTTGAATTGTGTTGTTTG
>JAGYIK010000060.1 GCA_018402605.1 Litorivicinus sp.
CGAGCACCCTCACCCACTTCAATCGGCCCGAGGACTTTGGCACCCGCACCGACAACAACACGATCTTTCAAGGTCGGATGCCGCTTCCCTGGATTCCAGGTCGTGCCACCCAGCGTCACACCATGGTAGAGCGTGCAATCGTCGCCGATCTCTGCAGTTTCGCCAATCACCACCCCCATCCCATGGTCGATAAAAAATCGACGTCCGATACGGGCACCTGGATGAATCTCGATGCCTGTCAAAAAGCGCGCTGTTTGCGCTAAAAATCGCGCCAACCATTTCAGACCAACATTCCAAAGCGCATGAGATCCACGATGCAACCAGATCGCATGCAGGCCCGGACTCGTGGTCACCACCTCAAACCAATGCCGCGCCGCCGGGTCGCGATCAAAGACCGCTCGCACGTCCTCTCTCATGCCCTTAAACATTTTTTTCTCCCTGCCCTGGTGACCCATAATTATCCTGAGTTTCCCTTTCATTGGTGGAGGGCAGCATCTTTTCAACACTGCGGAGGATCCCACGCAAGATATTAATTTCCACACGATCCACCCGAGCACGATTGAACAGACGACGTAAGCGGACCATGCCGAGCATCGGATTCTTTGGGTCAAGAAACCCGGTGTGATGCGTTGCGCGCTCAAAATGTCCGATTAAACCGTCCACCTCAGCAGCAGTGGCCGGTGGCTCATCCCAGGATTGGCAACCAAGTCGTTCTAGATCGTACGTAGGAGGCCAAGCGTCTCGATTCTCGATCCCACTGCGGCCTTGATCCGCGAGAAAAGCCAGCCGCAATTCATAGGAAATCACTTGCACTGCAGAGGCCAAATTCAGGCTCGAATAGTCTGGGTTGGCCGGAATCTCGATATGATAATGGCATTGCGCCAACTGCTCGTTGAGTAACCCGCACTCTTCACGCCCATAGCAAATGGCCACTGGCCCCTTACGTGCTTCTTCAATCAAGACTGGCGCGATCTCGCGCGGTGTCACATGCGGATACGACAGCGAACGGGTCCGATTTGATGTACCAACCACAAGCCGACAATCTGCAATCGCAGCACCAAAATCCTCGTACTGACTGGCCGCATTCAGCACATCGAGCGCACCTGAAGCGCGGGCGGATGCAATGGGCGAGGGAAACTCATCTGGCGTGACCAAACGCAGGCTCGATAACCCCATCGTTTTAAGTGACCGCGCCACGGCACCGATATTTCCGGGGTGTGAAGGTGAAGCCAAAATACTGACCAAATGCGCCGGCAGGCTATCGGGACGATCGTTCAAACTGGTATCCTTTTCGGTTTATAGTCGAGATTATATCGATGCATCCATCCAATACACTCTTAACGCCATTGTTACATAAGCATGCCGAGCGTCTCTTGCGAGCGCAAATTGAGGCGCAAGCGAAGGAATTGCGTCCAGAGGACCGCCAGCGCTTCTTATCAAAACAATTTGATGCCTTTGTCGAGGTGATTGGTGAAAAACTCGAGGGCTCCTATAAGGATGCACCGATCCTCACGCACTGGGATACAGAAACGCTTCGATCCAACGTGAAAAGCTGGGTTGTGTTCCTTGCAGGCGAGGCCAATTACACCCTTGGCATCACAGATTTCTCACTTGGCGCGATGTTGGTGGAACTCGGTCGACCCGTTACCTTTACAGCCGTTTCCCCAGCGACCCAGAATGAAATTCATGGCCATCACAATGAAGGTGTCTTTCTAAACGGCTACCGTGTTCGGCGAACACTCACAAAAATTGAGTCGCGGCTGTGTGTTGTTCTTGGGCCGAACGCTACAGTGGATCGACATTACGTCGTTTGACTCGTCCGGGGTGGCAACGAACTCGAGGACATGCTCTTGGTACTCGGTGGTCGTGCGCAAACGAGTTTTGGCGAGCCCGGTGACCAAACACTCAAAACGCTGATCACACATTTTTTAACGCCCTAATCACCCCCCATCCTGCCGGATCGCCTGATAGGATGGGCCAGCGCGCTCAACGCGACATCAATGCGACACGAAACGCGATCAACGCGGCTTTTGTGCATTACCAAATAGATTTTCCCTTTCTTCGTCGGTTGGCGGGCGACTTGGCCTCAGGCCCTCACCGACTGCATAGGCTCTTTGCGTTGCATCCCGCGCACCGATCCGGTGATACCAAGCCTGCACATGGGGGAACTGATCAAAGTCGATTTTTTGCCACTCATACCGCGCGACCCATGGATAACAGGCCATATCGGCGATTGAATAGGTACCGGTAATAAACTCGCGTGTCGCTAACACGCCATTCAGCACACCGTAGAGCCTCGCGGTCTCTTTTGTATAACGCTCCTGCGCATAGGGAATTGGCTCGGGCGCGTATTGATTAAAGTGATGGTTCTGCCCTGCCATCGGACCTAAGCCACCCATTTGCCACATCAACCACTGCATGACCTGATAACGACCACGTAAATCCGTCGGATAAAACTGACCGGTCTTTTCTGCCAGATACAACAAAATCGCTCCGGATTCAAAGATTGATACCGACGGACCTGCATCTGATGGCGCGTGGTCCACGATCGCTGGCATTCGATTGTTCGGAGCGATCTTTAAAAAATCGGGTTTAAATTGATCACCCGCACCGATGTTGATCGGGCGCACTGTGTAGGGAAGCCCGCACTCTTCGAGCATCATGGTAATTTTGTGGCCATTCGGGGTCGGCCAATAAAATAGGTCAATCATTGTATACTCCTTTGCTGAGACAACTGTGGCTTGCCCCTAAGCCAAACACAAGAACGATATCAGAAGAGCCCATACACACATGCTACGTCATACTCTGCAACAACTGGCTGAGCGCGCCTTAGCCCTCCTCCCTGAACCTGAGACACCAGTCGACTGGAATACGACTCTGGTTGCGCGGTGGCAACGAGACGGTCAACAACACGGTCAGTTGCGCGCAATGACCCCTCGCCTCGATCAACGTTTTGAGGATCTCATTGGGGTAGAACGTCAAACGCGAGAATTTTGTGCAAACCTCGAACTATTTCTCCGCGGCCTTCCCGCCAATGCCACCTTGCTTTGGGGTGCTCGAGGCACAGGTAAATCGTCCATGGTTCGCGCCGCTCTGCATAAATACCAAGAGACAGGCCTACGTATTGTGGAAGTGGACAAAACCCATCTCAGCGATTTACCAGCGATCGTCGACCGAATTCGTCGGACCCCTTTTTACTTCCTAATTTATTGTGACGACCTGACCTTTGAGGATGGAGAGCGTGCTTATGCGGGGCTGAAAACTGTTCTCGATGGCACCTTGGAAGAGTTTGGCAGCAATGTATTGGTTGTGTGCACCAGTAATCGACGCCACTTGGTTGCCGAACCGGCTGCTGAAAACTTGGACGCAAAAGTCGTCAATGGCGAGATCCATCAGGGCGATGCGATTGAAGAGCGGATTTCGCTATCCGACCGTTTTGGGCTATGGCTCTCATTTTACCAGTATCCACAGGAAACCTACTTGGCAATTGTGAAACATTGGTATCAGCAACTCGGTCAATCACTCGATTTACCCCCCTTTGACGACGCGATGGCAGTCGCGGCCAACCGATTCGCGATCGCCCGAGGCGGGCGCGGTGGGCGCGTCGCACGGCAGTTTGTGATCGACTGGATGGCAACACACCTGCAATCACAGCGCTGATCCACACACCCTTGACCACAGATCTAATCTATATGAGAATCATTCGCATATAGAGGGTGGGGTTTCTCATGATGGTGCAAATTTGTATGCCAACCGACCGGCTGATGCTGTTATTGCTGTCGGGCGCGTTAAAACTTGAACACATTCGTGCACTCGACATGCAAAGTCAAAATGCACTCCGTGCCGCTTTGATTCAATCATTGCACTACCCGCCAACGGCAGGAGGTCAGCGTGAGTGCAGCTAAATTCAATCAGATCGCATGGCAGTTTAACCAGGCTCCGAATGCGAAAACCGCGTGGAATTTTCTATCTGCCATCCACCAGCGACTGCGCGATCCCAACCTCGAGTGCTGTCAACGGATGCGTTTAAAGGCCCTCGCCCATGGCCTGTTGCGCTGCTTTGGACCCTAGGCTCCGAATCGTGATCTGCATCAATTACAGGGCAAACGACCGATTCACAGCAGCACCATCTTCCGTATCCTCAGCGCTCACGTACGCCACCAAAAGGATTCCCTATGCGCACCACTGATCACATCGGACTCATGCAAGACGTGAACGATGCACTTGGACCATTTCGAAAATCGAACAAAGACCTGATGCAGGGCTTTGGCAGCATGGCAAAGGCAGCTATGGCAGATGGCACTGTCAGTGCCAAACACAAGGAATTGATCGCGCTCGCACTGGGCATCAGTCAGCACTGCTCTGCTTGTATTGGGTTTCACGTCAAAGCACTCATTCAACTCGGCATCACACGCGAAGAGTTGGAAGAAACTCTGGCCGTCTGCGTTTACATGGGCGGAGGGCCTTCACTGATGTATTCGGCAGAAGCCTTGATGACCTTTGATGAACTGAGCCAATGACGCAGAGCGCCATGCTTGATGCAGGTCAACGACAGATCTCCCGAAAACGCAGACACTACAACCTATGCCCTAGATGATCGCCATGATCATCTACTTTAAGGGGGATCAATTGATCCCCCTCATTTTTTACCAAAACGCCGAATTCTGCGTGAATCTTCGGTGCTAACAAACCCAAGACTAGGCATTGGTCAGCATTTGATACAGGCTATCTTTGAGGTGCACGCGATGTTTCTTCAGATTCTCTTCGGCAGCTGTCGTTGACGGTGTCACTTCTGCTTCCATATTTTCAATCTGTTTTGATAGATCGGTGTACTCATCATGCAGCCGTCGGAAATGCGCATCTTCTATTTTCAATCGATGGATCTCAGCTTTGAGCTCAGGGAATTCGAGGGATAGGCAATGATGGTCGTTTGTTTGCATGAGTCGCTCCTTGTCGTAGTCCAACACCATCGCACTTTTTCACACAGAAGTCGTTGAGATGTATCAAGCAAAATCCTGCGCCGACCTCCAAGAATTCAATCAAAGGAAACGTCTAGAATCAGGAGGTATGCATTGTCTACGACTCTACAGTCACTCGGTCGAACTTAGACTTCACAAAACATAAGTCAGTCAGTTGTTTTGATGTGATCTTGTGAGTTGCTGCGTCAAAGCACGATCGAAGGTCTTCGCGAATGCTTGGGTGTGCTTTGCACCAAAAGGCTCTGCGCCGCCACCCTGAAACCCCATGGCCCGCATTTCTTCGGCACGGTTTCGTCGAACTAAGTGGCCATGCATGTTATCAGGAGTGTAGAGCGTTCCCCTTGGGTTAATCGCGACCGCGCCACGCTGCACAATTTCAGAAGCCAACGGAATGTCTTGAGTGATGACGATGTCACCGGTGGTCACGAGCTGCAAAATCTCCATATCCGCCACGTCAAAGCCCTTCGCAACGAGCTTAACCGAAACGTAAGGGGACGGTGGCAAGGCGATCCAGTGGTTTGCCAGAAATACGGTTTCAACCTGACGACGATCAGCAGCTTTCGAAACGATATTTTTGACAGGGACCGGGCAGGCATCAGCGTCAACCCAAACACGTATATTCATGACCTTTTTTACCCGAAATAACTTCCCACGACAGGCTATCTGGAAAAGCGATCGAAAGACAATCTGAAGTACTTCAGATTTTCAGGACCCTCGCTGCTCAAGAAAAACAGTTTCTGTGGAACGCTCTGCACTGTGCGAAAAATAGAAAGGTTTCTGAGATGGAGCTGCGCCCTATGGCATTACTTAATGCGCAGCTTGCTGCTGAAAGTCCTTTAATCGCGAGCCTTAGAGAATGCTGGTGGGCCCAGTGAATCGCCACACAAACTCTTGACCATTCGATTTTGGGCGGCCCTCGTTTTGCAGAGTTTGGTCTTCCATCTGTCCATCAACGGCTGATTTGGTTACCTGCTCTGCTTTCCTCTTCAACCTCCGCCTCATCAAGCGGCACCAACCACTCGTGGGCCTTGACCAATTGTTGCAGGGCTCGGCGCTGAACACTGATGCGGCGCAGGCCAATTTCCATTGGCTCCACCCGGCAATGACCGATTGCACCGGCGATGAGCAAAGACTGCTTCAATCGCTGATACGCCTCTTCAAACGTTTTCTGCGCTGTCGATGCTTGGATTGCGTGATTGCGTTTTTCCGCACTCAGAGACCCAGTCAGCATTTGCTCAGCCAATTGCGACACACTTTTGGCGTAATGCGAGTATTCATGAGCGAAACGAGCATCAGTAAAAAGATCCGCTGACAGGCTCAGTGCCTCATTGACATTATCGACCGCATTCTCCAGGTAGCGCCTGACGCGCAACAAGCGAGCCAACCGCCGGCCTGTCGGCTCGTCCATTGCATTACGATTCATTTGATCAACAAAATCTTCACTGGCCTTCAGCAGCAACAACAGATCAAGGGCCCGTTGGGTATTGGTTTCAGAGACGGATTCTGCTGTCTGCTTATCAGCACGCTTTTGGGTTCGATAGCGCTCAGTTTTGATACGTTCAGTTGTCTTTTCTGCTGCGCTATCAAAGGTCACAATGACAGTCTGTAGCGCCATTTGCAGCATCCGTTCGAACTCAAACGCGAGTGCCTGCGCCGCCATTCTCGGCACAGGCAACGAGGTACGATCTAAGAACTCAGGTTTGGCAGCTTGATCGTCTTTGGTAACAAACCGTTGCTCGAGGAACCGCGTCATAACTGTCGCCAATGGCCACATCAGCAATACGCCAAGGGCATTGAAACCCGTGTTAAAAATAGCCAGAGTCATTGCCGCTGAATCACCCCAATCGAGGATTTCTCGAACACCTGCAATGGCCGGCAGCAGCCCGGGCAAAATCAGTAATGCGACGGTGGCGGTTAACAGGTTAAACAAAACATGGGCACTGGCTACCCGACGGGCATTGGGGGTGGCACCGATGCTTGCTAA
>JAGYIK010000061.1 GCA_018402605.1 Litorivicinus sp.
ACGACTGAGCATCAGCGCAAAAGTAAGAGTGGCGTCAGTGATCGCTGCAGGAGATTGGTCGTTTGACTGCCAACAAAAAATTGTCGAATACGTGAGTGGCCATAGGCACCCATCACCGTCAAATCCACAGCATGGCTGGATTGATACTCAACCAGCGCACCTGCGACGTATGCGCCACTGAGGAGGTGCGCCTCGACACTGAATCCGGCTTGCACGAGGCGCCCTTTCGCCACATCGAGCGATCCCGCGTTCTCACCAACCATCACAAGATGGCATGGAAGATTACGAAGCAATGGACTCGCCGCAACCATGTCGAGCGCCTTATCTGCAGTCGGACTGCCGTCATACGCCAACATAAATTGCTTCGGCATCGCAAAGTCCTCAGCGACCACCAGCACGGGTCGCGTTGACGTCCGAATGAGGCTCTCCACATGACTGCCAATCGCACGCGCAAAGGACTCGTGGGCAAGTCCCTGTCGCCCAACAACAACCAATCGTGTCTTCGCTTCCAATTCAGCCAGTGTTTCAGTTAATGCGCCATGGCGCTGCAAGGTATCGACCTGTTGCAAACCGGCAGCTATCGCGCGCTCACGCACCGCGTTCAGCACGACCTGGCCATGCTTGATCTCAAGTTGCGCGCGTTGCGACTCGAGTTCGACTAGCGTATCCAGTAACTCCTCACGCGCACCGAGACCAATGGCGCCTGAGTGATCTTCACGCATCGGCAGATGCTCATGTTCAAGTGAGTGCAGAAACATCACCGGTGCATCCATCCGCTGTGCCGACCAGACCGCGGCATTGCACACTGCATCCGTCACCTTTGACCCATCAACGCAACCCATCACAAATGTCATATCCATACTCCTCAATGACCGTGCAAGATGTCTTCAACATCCGCTTTGTCATGGGTGCCAAATTGATCCACGATCGTCCGACTGGCCTGATTCAGGCCTGTTAGCTCAACCTCAGCGCCCTCTCGACGGAATTTCATGACCACACGATCCAATGCTGCAACTGCTGTGAGGTCCCAAAAATGCGCCTGTTGCACATCAATCACAACCTTCTCATTCACTTCCTTAAAATCAAAGGCCGCGATAAAGGATTCAGCCGATGCGAAAAAGACCTGCCCCTCGACCCGATACCGACGCACAGATTCGTTGTCCTTTTCAGAATGCACCAGGAGTATCCGCCCCACTTTATTTGCAAAAAATAACGCGGCTAGGAGCACACCAACAAACACGCCGATTGCGAGGTTGTGGGTGAATACCACAACCACAACCGTACTGAGCATCACAACCGAGCTTGAGGGCGGATGTGACTTGAGATTGACAATGGAATTACACACGACTGGAGACCATGATCATGACAGCCAACAAGGCAGCCATTGAATGATCGACAGCCACTCACTCAAAAAGACCACCATTAAGAGATACATGCCGGCCGTAAAATGAAGATAAACGACCGCGGCCGCCCGATTTTACGTTGATCACAGACTGACCAATCATGGCGCAACCAGCCATACCACCAAAAGACCCGAAACAATATCCGACAGCCCCTGACCTCGGCACTCCACATTACTCCTTGTCGCCTGACGCATTCGTAAAATCGTCAACGATGGTCAGGTCGCGACTCAAGTAAGCCAACCACGGCAAGAGACATTGAATGGCAAATGATCCAGAGCGTTTCCAGATTCCATGGCACGTCTGGCCATAAGAACACCGGCAGTATCCGGGAGCTCGCCTAAATCACCGACCGTGCGCACATCGATCCCGAGTAGCACCACCACCGCCGTAATCGACAAAAATACAGACCAACGGCGAGGGGATCGACCGACCAACAACTGGCAGATAGGGGAAAGCCATAGATGATTGCCAAGCCCAGTGCCAGGAGTGCATACATGCCGCGACATCGATGAGCTCAGGAAGAGGCCATAAAATTAAAATCGCGAGCGCGTTCACAAACCGGTAATGACCGATCTGAAACAAAACGCATGAGGCTTCCCAGCCGAATATACCCGGCGATGATTTGTAAGACACCCGTCATCAGGGTTGCAGCCAACAGATACTGAGCCCATGCTCACGCAATTCAAGGTCACCATCAGCAGCGCCATGCACCGGTGGCAGCGGAAATCATACCCGGTCGGCCGCCAGTGAATGCAATGACTACCGCGATGCAGAACGACGCATACAACCCACCTTCTGGGTCGACAATTCAGCGATAATGGAGAAGGCGATGGCTTCGGGATCAATGCCAACGCACAACCAACCCTGAAATCAAATCGCCCCAGGTGTTACCGGAACCACTCGCGGTAGAGCCCGTCGTAACGTTCATCCTGATCATTGTGCACCTGCGAAGAGTGCGCCACGGTGCCAGGAGGCCTTTAGTCCAATCAACCAAGGCCGCATTGAATGGCGCGTTCGTTTGGGGTAATAACTTCAGGTGACCAATCACCAAGGACACCCACCCATGGTACATGATGCTGTCGTACTTTCTGCCGCGCGCAGCCCAATCGGCAGCTTCATTGGCGGACTTGCAGATCTCGAACCACAAGAGCCAGCGACCGTCTTCGCAGGCGATTGTACGCCTGGTGTCGATGCGGCTCATCGAATCGTCACATGTGAACTGCATTCCGACTGATTCACGCTTTGCCTATGCTGCGCCGCTGCGCCGTAGCCAACGTTCTGGTGATCTCACGTTCCCTGACAGTGAACCGCCTGTGCTCGCTGTGGACTACAAGGCGTGGTCACCACCGCACAGCAGATCATGCTGGGTGACATTCAGTATGTGGCGCCGGTGGCGGTGTTGAGGTGATGTCCAAAGGTGGCCACATGCTTCCAGATACGCGCTTGGCAACGCATGGATCACTGATTGAACTCATCGACCTGATGGTTGCCACCACCGATCCATTTGGTGCAGGTCATATGGGGATTACTGCGGAAAACTTGGCCAAGAAATGGCAATTGACTGCGAGGAACAGGACGCCTTTGCCGCTGGGAATCGCACACAGAGCGGTTTCAGCAATCAGTGAAGGGCGCCTTCAAATCCCCAGATCGTCCCTATCGTCAAACAACCCGCAAGTAAGATCGCCGATACGATGAGCATGTCCGCCCCACCAATGAGATAAGATCTTACAAAATGCGCCGGCGTTCAAAAGTATTATACAGTGACCGCAGCAATGCCTCTGAATTAACGATGGCGCTGCATTCATTCACAATCGCGCCAAGGCAGAAGCCGATGGGCATACCCCGACGGCCTCTGCCCCCATGCGCCAGTGGAAGCAACCATTTATTGGTGGTGAAGGCCCGATTCAGCGAGTCAAAAGCCTCTGCTTGGTGGGTCTCAGTCTTGAGGGGAGGAGGATGTGATCGAATCGAACGAAGAGCCTGCAGCCCAAGCCCGCGTAAAGGACCGGAATCTCAATCTTGGAGAAAAACCAACCCGAATGGCGGCGCCATTGCACTTGGACATCCTGTAGGTTGTTCTGGTGCTTTTATCGCCACCAAGGCCCTCTATGAATTAAAGCGCATCAATGGACGCTATGCATTGGTAACCATGTGTATCGGCGGCGGTCAAGGGATCGCCTGTGTGTTCGAAAACCTCTAAAGCAAACTGGTCGACAGGGGATTAATTCCCCTGTTCGATCGGTAACTCGTCTCGGATGCCCCACTCAGACCAGGAACCATCATAAAGTGCTGGGGTCGGCAAACCACAGATCTCAAGACCCAAAGCCAACACGCAAGCCGTCACACCAGACCCACAACTCACAACGAGCGGCTGCTCATCCACACCCGCATTAGCAAAGATTTCAAGTAACTCCGCACGCGGTTTCATTTGTTTCGTTTCCGGATCCAATAATTCCATGAACGGCACATTGGTGCTTCCTGGGATATGTCCAGCACGCATACCAGGTCTCGGTTCTGGATCACGACCAATAAATCGGCCGCTAGCACGCGCATCTAAGATCAGTTGCTTGTCCGAACCCAGGCCCTCAAGCAGCATTTCGGCATCGACCACCCAACCCGAGCGGGCCTTAGCCCGAAACGGATACGGTGGCGTTCGTACGCGACCTCGACCTTCTTGCAATCCACCGCCTGCGGCAACCCAAGCGGGCAATCCGCCGTCAAGAACGGCGACCGTGTCGTGACCAAAGTACCGAAACATCCACCAAGCACGTGCGGCTGAAAACAGACCCAGCGCGTCATAGACTACAATCTGCATCCCCTCACCCACACCCAACCCCTGCATTGCGTGCTCGAACTGCGCTGCGTTTGGCAGCATATGCGGAAGTGTGGCGTCGGGATCACTGATTTCCTCGATATCAAAGCGCAACGCACCCGGAATGTGGCCTCGCACGAACTCCCGGTCTGCATTCCGATCAACGGTTGGCAGAAAATACGATGCATCCAAAATACGCAGATCCACATCGTCGATGTGTGTGGCTAACCAATCCGCTGAGACAAGCGTGCTATGCATGGTGTGATCCCTTAATGAACGGTAGACTCCACAATACGGTGCTTCTATCGGCTTCTCAACGGATTCAATCATGACAGCGTCAAACCGGGTCGCAGGACCGCGGGAATTCATTGCCATCTGCGCCTTTTTGATGGCCACAATCGCCCTCGCGATCGACATGATGTTGCCGGCGATGGATGCAATCGCGCGCGATTTCCAATTTACCGAAAGCTGGCAGAAGCCTTGGATTATTTTGGGCATCTTCGCAGGACTGATGGCAGGACAGCTGTTTTTTGGGCCCTTATCGGATGCCATTGGACGGAAGCCTGCAATCCAACTGGGTCTGGTTGGATTCATTTTGGGAACCCTGGTTTGCGCACTGGCTGAGAGCTTTACCATCTTCGTCCTCGGCCGTCTCATGCAAGGTTTCGGCGCCGCCTCAGCGCGTATCGTCACCCAAGCCATGATTCGCGATCGCTTCAGTGGCACGGAGATGGCTCGCGCGATGTCCTTTGTGATGACAATCTTCATTCTCATTCCGATCTTTGCGCCGATGCTTGGTCAAGCGGTGCTGTGGATCGGCGACTGGCATCTGATGTTTGTTGTGCTCGCTCTTTTTGCCGGCTGCATGATGTTATGGGTTGGTATGCGGCAACCGGAAACCCACACAATCCGCCAACCGTTTTCGTTTCGATACATCGGACAGGCCATCGCTGTTGTCCTGCACACCAACAAATCCATGCGCTTCACAATTGCAGCCGGGATCAGTTTTGGCGGACTCATCAGCTACCTCAGCGCCGTGCAACAAGTCTTCCAAACGGTCTATGACGCTGGTGATTGGTTTGCAGTATTGTTTGGGGCAACGGCGATCGCGATTGCTGCATCCTCACTGATCAACGCGAAAATTGTCAGGCATTTTGGAATGGAGCGTATCTGTCGAACAGCCTTTAGTTATCAGGTGATCTGGTCGACCCTGTTTCTCATTCCGACACTCCTGGGTTGGCAACCCGATTTGCTTGCCTGGCTCATCTATATTGTTCCGGTACTCTTTCTGATGGGACTCACCTTCGCGAATCTACAATCTGTCGCGATGGAGCCCATGGGCCAAATCGCCGGGGTCGCTGCAACTGTGATCGGCTCAATGATGACCGCGATCAGTTTGATCATCGGCATCGTCTTTTCACTCGTCTTCGATGAGCAGGTGGTGTGGCTAATCGCCACCTTCGGTCTCACCGGACTCATTGCACGCATGCTGATTATCGACTCAGCAGATCACCTCACCGTGGTGGTGGATCAACTCAAATGAGTATCTCTCGGTTGAGCACGCTGATCCTCAGCTTCATGGCGGTTGGCTGGATGACTTGGTTTTGGTTGGCGCGCCAGCCTATTCAAGACCCCTTGGTGCGCACATGGACTGTGACCCATACAGACCTACCTAAATTGCGAATCGCGGTGCTTGGCGACTTTCATTTCAAACAAGCCAGCGATCTAACACAACTCAGTCGCATCAAACGACAACTCATTGCGCAGGATCCAGATCTCATTGTGTTGGTCGGGGACTACACCAATTCACCACGACAAGCGGGCTCACCAGACCCATTTGTTGTCGTGCAAGCGCTCGATGCACTGGCCTTCCCCGATCCGGCCTTTGCAGTACTTGGCAATCACGAACACATCGACGACGCCGAAAAATGGCGCCAGGCGTTTGCGGACTCAAAGATCCAATTACTTGAAAACACGGTGGCTCGAATCACGCTCAATGAGCGCACGCTCTGCATACGTGGGCTTGGGGACCTGTATAGCGACGCCTGGGAATACACGGCCATACCCGAGGAGTGCGGCGAGCGGGTGATCACCATGACACATGACCCTGCTGGACTTATCGTAGACCGAATCGAACTCGAGTCCTTAAGTGTGGCTGGGCACACACATTGTGGACAAATCCAACTGCCGCTGATTGGTAACCCATTTGTGCCGACAACTGCGCCACCGGAAATGCACTGTGGTCTCTATCAGCGCGGGCACTACGGGCTAACGACTGGAGGCCTCGGTACATCCGTCCTACCAATTCGATGGGGTGCTGGAACAGAGGCCGGATGGGACCTTCTACTGATTAACTCAACACGAGACTGAGCGCTCTTAAAAATAACTGCGTCGATCGGCAGACACATCGAACCCACGATCATCGGAGCTCTCAGTTTCAGTGTCGGCAGACACACTCGCGTCATTTGAGGGAGCTTCATTGCCCTCTTCGCTCGCGGTCTCTGGGGAATCAGTGGACGTGGCTTCGCTGGTCGTTGCCGGGCGATTAGAAGAATCAGAATCACCGCCACCGTTCGAGCCACCAAAATCCATGGGGCGCTCACCGCTTGCGCGCCAGTTGGAAATGGATCGTGCAGGAGTGGATTCCACGCCTCCACTTCGAAGCAACGCAAACACACGTTGAAGTCCACCGTCGCTTCGGCGCTCAAGCGCCTCGGCGATGCG
>JAGYIK010000062.1 GCA_018402605.1 Litorivicinus sp.
GATGCGTTCGACGCGATCGCGTCGCAGTGCATCGACTGCGCAGGCCACGGCCAACCACGTTTTTCCAGTGCCAGCGGGACCGATACCAAAATTCACATCGTGACTTTGAATTGCCTCGAGATAGCCTTTCTGGTTTTTGCCGCGTGGTTTGATTTTTAGCTTCGGTGTATCGATCAACATCTCGCGATGATCATCGAGTTCATATGCCGAGGCTTCTTGCAGATGCAAGTGAACGATATCGTCGGAGAGCTCACTGTCGCGGGTTTCGCGATACAATTGATCGAGTAAACGGACGCAAGCACGGGTGGCTTCGGCTTGACCCTCGACCTCAAAATGATTCCCTCGATTGCGGATTAGAACCGGTAATCTGGATTCGATGAGTCGTAAATGCCCGTCCTCACGTCCACACAGGGCTGCGAGTCGTTGCACATCGTTGGGTTCGAGAACGCACTGGCGGATATCCACTACCAAGGTGCCCTGTTGGTCATCTGTCCACGGAGTGAGTTCGGGTAGGCTTCGAGGATTTCGCATTCGACGAAACGTCCAATCAGATCGGAGCGATCTGAGCGGAAATTCACAACACGATTGTTCTCGGTTCGCCCTGAAAGTTCGCCTGGATCTTTTTTCGATGGGCCTGTCACCAACACCGATTCGAGATGTCCAACCATCCCGTGGCTAATGCCCTGCGCATGTTGCGCAATTCGCGCCTGTAATGCTGCAAGCCGCGCTTTCTTCTCGGCCATGGATGTTTCATCAGGCAGGTCAGAGGCTGGAGTTCCGGGTCTCGCTGAGTAAATGAAACTGAAACTGACATCGAAACCGACGGTTTCAATGAGCTGCATGGTTTTTTCAAAGTCCGCCTCGGTCTCCCCTGGAAAACCGATAATAAAATCCGACGAGAGGCTGATGCCCGGCCTCGCTTCTTTAATTGCACGGATCTTGGCTTTGTACTCGAGCGCAGTATGACCGCGTTTCATGGCGGCCAAAATGCGATCCGACCCCGACTGAACTGGTAAGTGCAGATGGCTCACCAGTTTCGGGACATCGGCATAACACGCAATCAACGCATCCGAGAATTCGACCGGATGGCTGGTTGTGAAGCGAATCCGCTCGACTTCAGGGACTTCAGCAATGATGCGGATCAGGTCGGCAAGATCGGCGATCGATCCATCGTCGGATTCTCCGCGATAGGCATTGACGTTCTGACCTAACAGATGGATTTCACGCGCGCCTTGCTCAACATTGGCGAGCACTTCAGCAAGTACCTGCGTGAGGGGTCGACTGATCTCTTCGCCGCGGGTATAGGGTACGACACAAAACGTACAGTATTTGCTGCATCCTTCCATAATGCTGACGTAGGCACTCGGTCCCTCGAGCTTAGGCTCTGGGAGGCGGTCAAACTTCTCAATTTCCGGAAAGCTGATGTCGACCTGTGCTGTGCCGTCGAGACGGCGGGCTTCAAGCATCTCTGGGAGTCTGTGAAGCGTTTGTGGCCCAAATACCAAGTCGACAAAGGGTGCGCGGGCTCGAATGGCGTCGCCCTCTTGCGATGCCACGCAGCCGCCGACACCGATAATGATGTTCGGATTTTTCTCTTTGAGCGCTCGGTAGCGACCGAGCTCTGAGAACACTTTCTCTTGTGCTTTTTCGCGGATCGAACAGGTGTTGATCAGGATGACCTCGGCGTCCTCGGCTTGGTCGGTGCGACCAAGCGCGTGACTCTCCTTCAACAGGTCCGCCATCCGATCTGAATCGTATTCATTCATTTGGCAGCCATGTGTCTTGATGAAGAGCTTTGCGGTCATTCGATCTCCTTGGGTCTAGGGCGCGCGAGTATAAGCCGAAGTCCTTGAAATTGCACGGGTGTTCTTGACTGAAACCGTAAAGATCGACAGACTGTCGCCCCCCTGTAGAGGATCATCCATGGCGAAAACCCCCGACCCCACTTTCCGCGTTCAATTTGTCAGTCAAGACAAGGTGTACGAGGTGTTCGCGCGACAGATTTACTCCAGTGACCTCTATGGTTTTATCGAAGTGGAGGAATTTGTGTTCGGTGAGCGAAGTGGTCTGTTGGTCGATCCGGCCGAAGAAAAACTGAAAGCCGAATTCCAGGGCGTAAAGCGCAGCTATATCCCGATGCACGCAGTCATCCGAATAGACGAAGTTGAGAACACGGGGCCTGCGAGAATTCGGGATAGCAAGCCAGGGTCAGTAACGCCACTTTCTATGGTGCCACCGCCGAGAGTCCCGCGAGACGCGGATTAATCGCAATATCGTCTAACAGAATCCGAGCAGACTCCACTAATGATGCATCTTCATTTGGGTCTGGATCGTTGGCGTCTTCTGTCTCTAAGTCGCTGAATGAGCCAAGCCTCTCTAGGCCGAGCGCAAGGCGTCGCGCGTTCTCGATGTCCAGCGCGCTTTGATTATTGATTTCGCGCTCCCGTTGACGTTGTTCGAGCCGTAAAGAGATTGCATCGGCGCTGGATAATTCTCGCGCTCTCTCCGTACGTTCCAGTAGAGCAACAAAATTCGGATCTGTAGCGATTCGCGCCTGATGCTGGTCGACAAGCAGCGGAACCCGCGCTTGAGGGACATCTAAGCGGTTGTATCGCAGTGAGCGAATTTGATCCCAGGGCAAGGCAGTATCAAGTGCACTCTCGCCAATTTCATTGGGGTCAAATGCTGAGGGAAATGCGATATCCGGCATCACGCCTTGATGCTGCGTTGAGAGCCCTGAAATGCGATAAAACTTTGCGATTGTCAGTTTGAGTTGACCATTTTCGATCGGCAACAACGCTTGCACGGTGCCTTTTCCGAAGGTCTGTGAGCCGAGCACCAAACCTCGGCCATAGTCTTGCACTGCGCCGGCAAAGATCTCACTGGCTGAAGCGCTCAATCGATTCACCAATACTGCCAAGGGACCATCCCATGCAATTTCGGGATCGCGATCACCGCGCACATCGGTGCGGCCACCCGCACTCTGAATCTGGACCACAGGGCCTTGTGTGATGAACAGGCCAAAAAGCTCATAGGCCTCTTGGAGCGAGCCACCGCCATTGTTGCGTAGATCGACAACTAATGCTTCAACGCCTTGTTCTCGCAGTTCACCAAGAAGGCGACGCACATCGCGTGTCGTGCTTCGATAATTCGGATCGCCGGCCTGTTTTGCGGTGAAGTCTGAATAAAACGTTGGGATGGTGATCACGCCAACTTTTTCATTGTCTGGGCCAATTTCGAGGATGGTACTTTTCGCAGACTGCTCCTCGAGTTGGACGCGATCACGGATCAAAACGATCTCACGGTGCGGTGCATCGTCACCAGATTGGATCTCGATCCGAACTTGTGAGCCTTTGGGGCCACGAATCAGTTGCACCACCTCGTCCAGCCGCCAACCGACAACATCCTCAATGGCCGCATCACCTTGGCCGACACCGAGGATTCGATCTGCCGGTTTGAGTCGGCCGTCGCGCTCGGCTGGACCGCCCGGGATCAAGCTCACGACTTTGGTGAATTCATCTTCGGTCTGCAACACCGCACCGATGCCCTGCAATGATAAGGACATGTTGATATTAAATGTCTCGCTATCAGCTGGTGGAAGGTAGGAGGTGTGTGGATCATAGGCACTGGCATAGGCATTGATGACAGCGGTAAAGACATCGTCTGGCCGCGTTTGCTCGAGTCGATTCTTTTGGCTATCAAAACGCCGTATGAGTGCCTTTACAGTGTCGTCAAATGAGCGATCTGCGAGTAACAGATTAATAGCCTGGTTCTCAAGCTGTCGCCGCCACAGATCCTCGAGCTCCGACGGGTGATTTAACCAAGGCGACTCGCGATCCCTGATCGGCAGGTATTCGTCGTCGGTCAAGTTCAAACCACTCTCACCGCGGCCGAGGGTCTCCAGCCAATAATCCAGCCGAGCTTCGGAGCGGTTCAGCATCAATCCGTACAGTCGATAGATGGACTCCAGTTGACCCCGTTCAATCGCGTCAGGAAGGCGGATGACATCCACAGTTTGCAGATCGGCCTGTGTGAGAAAGGAACGACTCGGATCAATCGCGTTGAGGATCATTTCGCCCACCATCGGGCGACGGGCGTCAAACAGTGCGTCGGATGCGAGGTGTCGACGATCCAGTTCTTCTGCAATGAGTTGCGCCAATCGTCTCTCGGCATTCGACGGCTCGACGACCACCGCATGGCTTGGCGCGATGAGCATGACACTGATCGCGATCGCGCGAAAAATCGACAATGCATGCCACAAAGTTTGATTACGCAACTTGTCTGTCACCTCAATGAACCTTAATTAAACTGGTATGCTTTTGTATACCATAGAACGCAACCCTTGGAGAGACAACTTGAATCCGCGCCCACCGTCCGCTTTGATTAGCCAGCTGATACGTTTTCTCGATCAGTCGCCAACACCTTGGCACGCTGTTGCGCAGGTTTCCGAGCGATTGGCGCACGCAGGGTTTGTCCAGTTAGATGAGAAGGTGGCGTGGCATCTTGAAGCCGGCGGTGGGTATTTTGTGGTGCGAGCAGATGGCGCCCTGATTGCATGGCGCCAGCCTCAGGACGTTGCGGGTTGGACATTATTCGGGGCGCATACGGACAGTCCGAATTTGCGTTTGCGGCCGAATCCCGTACTGAAGCGGCACGGGTATTTTCAGTTGGGTCTCGAAATTTATGGCGGTGCGTTATTCGCTCCTTGGTTTGATCGCGAATTGTCGATCGCCGGCCGGGTGGCCATTGCGAATGGTGGCTCTGTCCTGTCTGAGCTGTTTGATTTACGGCATCCCTTGGGCGTGATTCCCAGTCTGGCGATTCATCTCGATCGCGATGCCAACTCTGGTCGCAAGATCAATCCGCACGATGAGTTGGTCATGGTGATTGGCCGCGCAGAAAGCGATGCTGAGTTTGATTTTAAGAAGTGGTTGGCAGACCAGATGGAACGGTCGGCGGATGAAATCAGTGCATTTGAATTGTGCGTCTATCCCGTTGAGTCGGCCACGTTAGCAGGCCTTGAAAACGAGTTTTTGCTGAGTGCACGTCTCGATAATTTATTGAGCTGCTGTGTGAGCATCGAGGCGCTGATTGAGAATGAGCATGCAGATGGCGTTATGGTTGTCTTGAATGATCACGAAGAGGTCGGTAGCGTCTCCACCTCGGGCGCCGATGGTCCGTTCCTCGAGTCTGTGATGCGACGGGCGTCGGTGCAGGCAGACTTTGAAGCAGTGCGAGCCAACAGTTTGATGATTTCGATCGACAATGCGCATGGCGTGCATCCGAATTACGCATCCAAGCATGATGAAGCGCATCGACCTCTTCTAAACGAGGGTCCGGTGGTAAAGATCAATGCAAACCATCGGTATGCGACGACCGCACTGACTCAGGGCGTGATTGAGCAGGCGGCTGAGCGGGCTGATGTGCCACTGCAGTATTTTTCTGCGCGCTCCGATTTGGGGTGTGGCAGTACGATCGGACCGCTGACTGCGGGTCGACTTGGGATTGATACGATTGATATTGGCTGTGCACAGTTCGCGATGCACTCATCGCGTGAATGCTGCGGTACCCGAGATCCTGAATTGTTATTCCGCTTATTAAGCCAATTGACACAAAGAGAATTAAACTGATGCAAGTTCTGCCAACAGATCATCCCACTGTTCCAACCCCTAAAGTTGGTGTGTTGCTCATTAATCTGGGCACCCCGGATGCGCTCGATTATTGGTCGATGCGACGCTACCTCGGCGAGTTTTTGAGTGACACACGCGTGGTCGAGCTGCCGAAAATTCTTTGGCAATTGATTTTGCAGGGGCCGATTTTGACATTTCGTCCGAAAAAGTCGGCCGCCGCCTACCGTGCGATTTGGAATAACGAATTGGATGAGTCACCGCTTCGTACGATCACGCGCGAGCAGACAGAAGCCATCGCCGAGCGGATGTCAGAGCAGGGGATACGTGTTGAGTTTGCTATGCGGTATGGCAACCCATCCATTCCATCGATGATCGAAAAAATGTTCAACGATGGATGTTGGAAGATCCTCTGCGTTCCTCTATATCCGCAATATGCGTCGAGCACCACAGGGTCTGTGGTGGACAAAATTGGCGATACATTGAAGGGGATGCGGTGGCAGCCCACCATCCGTGTTTCGCCACCGTTTTATGACGATCCTGTGTACGTGGCGCAGCTGGCGGCTTCGGTTCGCCGGCAGTTGGCTGCTTTGGAGCATGAGCCTGAAATTTTAGTGGCCAGTTTCCATGGGGTGCCAAAAGAGTATTTGATGAAAGGCGACCCCTATCACTGCATGTGTCAGAAGTCCGCGCGGTTATTGCGCGAAGCCTTGGATTGGCCTGAGGATCGATTCCGTGTGGCATTTCAGTCGCGTTTCGGACCGAAGGAGTGGTTAAAGCCTTACGCCGATGAACTGATCGAGGAGCTGGGTCACCAGGGAGTCAAGCGCGTTGCCGTGGTGAGTCCTGCATTTATCTCAGACTGCGTTGAGACACTTGAAGAAATCGCCATGGGACTGCAAGAAACTTTTGAGGAAGCCGGTGGACACGAGCTGATCGCGCTCGAATGTCTCAATGCGTCTGATGAAGGCATTGCGGTCCTTGAGCATCTGGTGCATCGCGAACTTCAGGGGTGGCTCTCCGAGAATGCCTGAGCGAAGCGTCTGGCACGACGCTTTTCGAGACTCAGCTCCAGTCTTCTTTGGCTACATCCCGCTCGGCATGGCGTTCGGAGTGCTGTTTGCAGGTCTTGGCTATCATTGGCTCTACGCACCGTTGTCGGGACTGGTGATTTATGCGGGTT
>JAGYIK010000063.1 GCA_018402605.1 Litorivicinus sp.
TGAAAACTATCTTTCAGCCAATCCACATTTTGTGAAGTCCGCACTCGCGCAATACACCCAGTGGGACTTTATTGCGCTGGTTGAAAAGCATGGGATTGCGTATCACGAAAAGGGTCTGGGCGAGCTCTTTTGTGATGAGTCCTCAAAGCAGATTTTGCAGATGCTTGTTGATGAATGTGAAGCGTGTGGGGTCTTGATTCGAACCGATGCCCAAACTGAGCGTGTGAAACATACGAATCGGGGTTTTCAGGTGTCGACCTCGCTTGGGGTGATTTCGGCGCAGTCATTGGTGATTGCCACCGGAGGTTTATCCATTCCGACACTCGGATCCAGTGGCTTTGGCTATGCGCTTGCTGAGCAGTTTGGGCTCTCGGTACTGCCACGTGCGCCGGGTCTTGTGCCGTTTACCTTTACAGACCAGTTGAAAGCAGTTTGTGAGCGATTGTCGGGAACCTCTGTTGAGGTGGTGATTTCCGCGCTTGGACAGTCGTTCCGAGGCCATGTGCTCTTTACTCATCGCGGGCTCAGCGGGCCGGCCGCGCTGCAAATCTCAAGCTATTGGCAACCCGGTGGTGTGATCATGCTGGATTTGGGTCCTGAGGTGGATTTTCAGGCGCTGTTACTCGCGGATAAGCAAGCCCATCCAAAAGCTGTGTTGCGCACGCGCTTAGCGCAGTATTTGCCAAAGAGTTTGGTCGCTGAACTTGAGATGATGCTGTGGCCGGCTGAAGCAGACCGTCCGATCGCAGAAATCCCAGATGTACGGATTGCGCAGTTGAGCCAAACGCTGCATCAGTGGGCATTGAAGCCGGCTGGGACCGAGGGCTATCGGACCGCTGAGGTCACGCTTCGAGGGATTTCAACAGCGCATTTCTCATCGAAAACGATGGCGTGCGAGTCGATCCCAGGACTCTACTGTATCGGTGAGGTGCTCGATGTCACGGGGCACTTAGGCGGCTATAATTTCCAGTGGGCGTGGTCTTCAGGCTATGTCGCTGGATCACACGTGTGATGTGCTTTAACGACTTGTTTTACACCAGACAGCTCACTAGGCTCGCATCGTGTTAGGTATGCATGTAGTTGGGATTACGTATGGTGGATACAGCATCGAATTTGTCGCTTCAGCAGCGGGTCACTGCGCTCGTTGAGGATGGCCGCGTCACCGTTTTTATTACGGTACTGATCTTAATCAATGCGGTCACTCTGGGCCTTGAGACAGATGCTGAGATCATGGCGTCTTACGGGCCTGCTTTGCTGGTGGTCGATCGGACAATCTTATTGATCTTCACGCTTGAGATTCTGCTCAAACTCTACGCCTATCGCTTCGCATTTTTTCGCTCCGGTTGGAACCTGTTCGATTTGTTGATCGTGGGGATCGCATGGGTGCCGGCCAGTGGCAACTTATCTGTGCTGCGCGCACTTCGTGTGCTGAGGATCCTCCGTCTGATCTCCGTGGTGCCGCAATTGAGACGGGTGATTTCTGCAATTGGCTATTCAATTCCTGGGATGATCTCGGTGGTCGGCGTACTTGGCCTGATCTTTTATGTGTCCGCAGTGTTGGCGACGAAGCTTTTTGGGACCCACCCCGATCCCAACATGCAAGAGTGGTTTGGATCAATTAGTGCCTCAGCCTATACGCTGTTTCAGGTGATGACGCTTGAGAGTTGGTCGATGGGGATTGTGCGGCCGACTATGGAGTTATTCCCGCTATCGTGGCTCTTTTTCCTACCCTTTATCATCATCACAAGCTTTGCGGTGTTGAACTTCTTCATCGGGATCATTGTGGATTCGATGCAAATGGCACAAAAGCTTGAAGCGGAGGAGTTGGGTCGTCAGCCGGACGGGCTTGCGACACATGCCGATGTGCAGTTGCTGGCTGAAAAGGTGGACTAGCTGGATGCGCGGCGAGCGCCTTTAGTCCCGCTGAATGGGGTTGATCAGGTTTTTCACTCGCGCGAAGCCAGTTAACCTGTTCTTGGGTCTCAATCGCATCCGGATGGCAGGCGCGCACTCGAGTGATGGCATCATCTGCAGAAAGGCCATCTTGCATGCACAGCCAGGCGGCAACTAAGCCGCTGCGTCCCGCACCTGCGTGACAATGCACGGCGATGCAATCACGTTCAGATCGAGGTTGTGTCTGCGCGAACACCTGCTGCATGGTCTGCAGCGTGGTCGGATTTGGCGTTGCATAATCCTCGATTGGGAGCTTGACTAAGGTGATTTGGTGGCGTTTCGCGGCGACCTGAACACAGGGTTCTCCATCACTGACTTCCTCGCGAGGTTCAATCAGCCGATAGAGCGTCTGACATCCCATCGCTGTCAGGGCAGCAAATGTATTTTGTAAACGCTCAGGGTCGATGGTGGCAATCCCGCTTGGTTGGATGACATAGCCTGGATACGCTAAAAGGGCGAGCTGACCACCACGTGGCCGAGATAACACGGCCCGAATGTCCGTATCCGTCAAATCATTGATCACATTGAAAACCTTGGAAAAGTGGGCGGCTGCACCGCCCACGTGAGATTAACGAATTGGGTAGGGGTACATCAAACCGCCGTCACGGGCAAGCGCGTTAACACCACCCGCACGTTGCATGCCGAAGGTAGTTTTTTCACCAAGATGACGCTCAAAGACGTCGCCGTAGTTACCCACTTGCTTGATGATTTGGTATGCCCAGTCTGCAGGCAGTCCAAGTTTTTGTGCCATATCAGCTGTTGCGCCATCTTTTGCGAAAAGCCGTACAACGCCTTTTGGCTGCTGATCGAGCTGCTTCACGATTTGGTCAACATTGGCCTGATTGATGCCAAATTGCTCAGCGTTCAGCATCACTTGGAACGACCAGAAGATCGCAGCCTCAAGGGCCTGATCCGGCTGGCTGACCAGCGTCAACGGCTCGTTTGAGATAACTTCTGGCAGGATTTGGTACGCCGATGGATCTTGTGCCAGCAATCGATCAGAGGTCAGCGCTGTGACGTCGGAAGCATAGACATCACATTTTCCCGAGAAAAACGCAGCCAAGCGTGCTGTTTTATCGGCGATATTCTCAACACGATAGGTCATGCCGCGGTCACCGAAGTAGTCGGCGATGTTCAGTAGGGTTGTTGATCCTTCTTCCGCACACACGGTGGCACCATTCAGTTCTGAGGCTGACTTCACGCCTAAACTTTTTGGAACCATGAACCCTTGACCATCGAAAAATGTCGTTGCAATAAATGCAACACCTGGGTCTGCATCACGTGTACCGGTTGATGTAATTGATCGCGATGCCATATGTGCCTGACGGGCAACCAGAGTCTTTAAAGAGTCGGAAAAGCCGACGCCACGTGGATACTCGCTTTACTGGCGTCGCCCACATAGCGGCGGCTGCCATGCGGCAAAAATCGGCATTAAATCCCTGGAAATGCCGCGGCTGTCTGGAACTGAAAATCCAGGAGCATTTGGGCTAACTAAACAGAGATTCAGAGTATTTTGGGCTTTAATTTCGTCAAGTACAGGTCCAAAGGACTTAGGACTGAGAGTACTGTGGCTACAGAGCCTGCATCCAATGTTTCAATATGTTCGCCATGATTTGCTCCCTCCAATTGATCTGAATGATCTGCGTCCAGTGAGGGACATAACCTGTATACAGGTTATGTGTGACGTTCACATGAACGCTTTATTGCATGTAGCGCGGACCAATTACGATGCCGTCCTGACCCAAGAGAGGAAGGCGCAAGACAGAAAACCGACCCAACAATTACAGGACTCAAGCGCCTGGCCTTACAGTGGATCGCTGGAAGTTTTCATTCGTGCTGTGGCGACTAAATCAAATAGACTAAGAATCAAGATCAAAGAGGTATCTTGTAAGCGCCAATGACTGTATTCATGAGTGCGGAAGTGCTTGCAGCGCTTGAGGTAACAAAACAAGGCGGTTGATCTTGAATTCCTGAGATCTGGCGTGCACGGATTGGCATCAACCTGGCCGATGGAGATCGAGATGAGACCACCCCGCACGTCCTCTGCAACATAGGCGGCATGGAAAAAATTAGCACGATGAATGCTGCGAATATGGGATCGAAGCCTGCTTGTTTGGGCATACAGCAGAATGAAAATCCCGATAAATAAGACGCTCACCATGGGGATCGCACGCATTCCCTCGATATAAATTGCAGCACCATCCGTATTGTTGGGACTGAGGCTGGTGCCGTGCGACCTAGAGGAGGGATTCCGCGGAATTGCCAGCGCGATAGCGCCAACTGAGAGAACGAGCAAACCGGCAGACCATTTGAACTGGCGGTAAACAGGGTCGAGTCCGAGCCAACCGCCAATCATCAGTGCCATGCTAAGTGAGAGACCGATGATCCAAACCACGACCATGGTGCGGGCGGCAGCTGAATCCACCTGCCAGTCAGATTGAGTCCAGTGAGCACTACAAGGCCCACCAATAAATCGATGAGCATGCAAATGCCACTGCGAGGCATAGGGGTAGGTTCCAAACAAGATCAAACGGAACTTTTCGCGCCAAAGGCTGGCATGCGCTGGGGTCTCTGGGGTACAAAGAGTCTGGATCCTGCCACGGTGGGATTGCATCGATCAGATTGCGTGCCACTCCAGCCCAGCCAGACTAGTGCCACAACCTAATAAAATTAATCGTTTGCACTCAATGCGCGTCAGTGATGCGCCTACCCTATTGAGCCGCCGCCGATTGATGTGGTTGAGGAGCCGGCAAGTCCGAGAGGCAACAACCGCCATACAACAGAATCGGGCTCACTGACATGGCCTCAATCGGACTGGTGCGTCTGACAATCATGCCGGGTGACAGACATCAGATCTGAATATCCGACAGCGATCGCAATTGAGGTGTTCTTGAACAGATTGATGTATTGGTTGCACAGCGGTGGGAAAATTAATCGGAGCGCTTTGAGGCCAAACAATCAGTCGTCGGATTTGCTGAGTCGTCATGCCGAGGGTCAGGGCAGCCTTCGCGGTCTCTCGAACGGCCAAAATGCCCTGCGACGACCTGCCAATTTGCGCCATGGTACAAAAGACAAACACAGCCACATGACAACAAACTGCCGACACCTGAATGCCACCGGTATAATCAAAGCCAATCCGCGAAGGCAATGACCGTCAGATCGAGGATTGAACGGCAAAATTCAACCAAGATGGCCAGTGAAGCTGCACTGCCCGTGAATACAATTGTATGAGCGCGTCTCTCGCCAGTCCTGCGCTGGAGCCCATATATGGCGATCCAAGCCCCGAATAGACAGAGCCACAGGATGCTGAGTGCAACCGCAGAGCCCGAGAGTGTGGGAATTAAAATGGCGCGGTTGGAGAGCACCCAACCAAATCCCGTCCATGCAGCAGAAACTGGCGGTAGTATTGACACGCTGAGTACGAAGAGCACGAGCAAAATCAGAATTTTGGGTTGGTTACGAAACAGCTCCACAAAACCGATTGCAAGCATGCGCATGGACCAGCTCGGGCTGGTGGACAAGAAACCAATCCAAACGCCCAAACACGTGGCACCGATCAGTCCTGTCAGCGCAAGAACGAGGGTATTGAGGAAGCCCGTAAGGATGACGCGAGCATAGGAATCGCTGGGAGAGTACGGAATGAGTCGCTCACTGACGTCAAAGCCGGCTTGACTCCAAAAGACGTTAAAATCGATTTGGATGCCTGCATCGAGGAGATTGCTGTGTATATTATGGACGATCCAGAGGAGGCTGACGGCCAATATGAGCAGTGGCCAGAGGCTAAGATAGGATTTCGTGAATTTCAATCTGGCGGTCCTTGGGCTCAGAGGAGCCGTTCAATAGTAGTATGGAAAAACTGAGATGACATTACTGTGACAAGTGCCAGTTCTGCAGCAATCATGTCGTGTCGCGCAGAGGCCTCTGGGCGGCCGTCAATCGATGAGATGACACGGCTATTACGTGAGCGCATTTGCTCAACTCCACCGGATATTGAAATGGTGTTGTATGAAACTGAGTTATCGCGAGAATTTTTGGTTTCACGAACCCCCATTCGTCAGGTGCTGCAACGCTTGGCTTATGAGCAGCTGGTGCGCACGGTCTCGGGTGTTGGAACGGTTGTTGTCCCGATGGCGCGCGAAGATCGGCCGCTGCACATGCAAACACATCAATCGCTGTTGCGCTTGATCGAATCACAAGGCGGTGCGCAGGAGATTTCTGGTGATCGCGCGGGTCCGCTGAGGCAGACAATCGATTACCTTCGCTTTCGCGGTATCCTTGCGGAACGTGTCACAGCAGCAGTTACAGATCCTATTCTGGAAGCATCTGTGGCGGCTGCACTCTGGCGTGAGGTCCGTTGGGCAGTGCACGATTTCGAGACCATACCTAAGTTGAATCATCAGAAACTCGAACAGATCATTGAACTGTGGTGGGGTTGTCCGGTGCGATGTGTTTACGAATTGACACAATGGCACGCCGAGAGCGTCACTTAAGGCAAAAGATACCTCTGCGCCGATGCAAGCGCTACACTAGAAACTTTCCCCACTGATCCAAGGCGCATGCAGGATAAACAACCCTCAGTCAATCAAGCCGCTTGGGAGACGCTGTATCAGGCGCTCGACTTCGATGACGGCAATCAACAGGCTCGCTGGTCTGAAGAGGTTGAACGGCGCCTGAAGGAAAATGGCCTGACCTATCAGGC
>JAGYIK010000064.1 GCA_018402605.1 Litorivicinus sp.
TTCATTTGAACCAGATGATGGCGGAGGGCGACCTCACTCGGAAACAGCGCGACCGCATCTTGGCCCAGATGACAGATGAAGTCTCCGATCTGGTACTGCATAACAATTACCGGCAAGCACAGGCGGTCAGCTTGTCGCGGATGCACGCCTCAGAAACGCCGGACGACGTGCTTCGCTTTATGCAGTCGCTGGCGGAGCAAGGTCGACTGGATCGGGAACTTGAGTTCCTGCCAAGTGATGAGGTGATGCATGAGCGGATGGCGAATCGCCAGACGCTCTCTGGGCCTGAGCTCTCGGTTTTAATCTAGTATGCGAAAAACGAATTAAAAGAGGCCTTTGCATGCCCGGAGATTGCGGCAGACCCAGTTCTTGCGGAGCGGGCACTGACGGCATTTCCGGCATCACTTGCAAAGCGGGATCGGAAGACATTGCTCAATCATCAATTGGTATCCGAAATCGCGGCGACTCAGTGGGCCAACATGATGGTCAACATGATGGGCATTACCTTTGCAAAACGGATGCAGGAGGCCAGTGGCCGATCCTATTTTGAGGTATTGAAGGCTTTTGCTGTCGCGCAAGCGGTGTACGAATTTGAGGACGCTTGGACAGGAGTTGAAAACGCAGGCGACACGTTGGCTGCAGATGCGCAGCTGATGGAGATGCGTCATCTACATCGATTGGTCCGCCGCGCCACACGCTGGCTGTTAAGAAATCGGCCTCTCGATCTGTCCTGCGCAGAGGAGATTGATCGGTATAAGGCTGCGATGCGTACGCTCCTCGACGATGGCTTGACGCTTCTTCCGTCGCCACGGGCCGAGGCTGTTCAGGCAGAGATCAACGCGCTAATCGAGCAAGGTGTGACACGGCACGCAGCCTTGACCATTCGGGTTGGCCTGGCATTTAACCAGTTGATTTCAATCGCTGAAGTTGCCCATGTCTCGGGCCGAAAACTGATGGATGTAGCCAGCTTATTTGTCGGGCTTGGGGAACAACTTGGGCTGCTTCGGTTTGCGCGATTGGTCAACGATTTGGCAGTGGCCAACAATTGGGAGGCACTCGCGCGCGAAGCATTTCGAGATGATCTCAATGCCAGTCAGCAACGCTTAGCCCACGCACTATCCATGATGAAGGGCAAGCCTGACCTATTGGTGTCTCAATGTATTGAAGCGCATCAGGTGGATGGTGATCGCTGGTTAACCATCTTAGATCGGCTGGAGAGTACGGTGGATGTGTCGTTCCCGATGCTCTCGGTCGCGATGCGTGAACTGAAGGCACTCGAAGCCCGCGTTGTAGCCTAACAGGATGCGGCCGAAAGGCCGCACAGGTATACTCCGCGCTTTGTGATGGAGTGACCGTGTATTCAGTCTTAAAGCCAGCCTTGTTCGCGCTTGATCCCGAGCGCGCGCACGATCTGACAATCCATAGTCTTCGAACCCTAGGTTCAGCGCTCGGTTCGAGACCTCCAATGGCTGGACGGTCCGTGCAGATTGCCGGGCTTCAATTTGCCAACCCCATTGGTCTTGCTGCAGGTTTGGATAAGGATGGTGAAGCCGTCTCAGGGTTCTCGCGTCTTGGCTTTGGCCATCTTGAGGTGGGGACTGTCACACCACGTCCACAGCCAGGTAATCCACAGCCTCGGGTGTTCCGCTTAACGGAGGACCGAGGACTAATTAATCGTTTTGGATTCAATAATGCTGGCGTTGAAGCCTTGGTATCACGTCTCGATGGTCATCCCTATACGGGGATTCTTGGTGTCAATATTGGAAAGAACAAAGACACTGATAATGCATCAGCGCATGAAGATTATGTGTTCTGTCTCAAACACGCAGCGCCGGTGTGTGATTACATCACGGTGAATGTGTCGAGCCCGAATACACCCGGACTTCGCGATTTAGCGGATGCGGAGCGCATTTTGGATGTCATCAAGCCGGTTCTCGATGCCCGGGTGAATCTATCCAATCGGCGCGGTGCGCGCCTACCCATTTTTGTCAAATTGGCACCCGACTTTGCCGATGATGATTTGGCGAGGGTGCTTGAGGCGTTGATGGCGGTTGAGATTGATGCAGTTATTCTGACAAACACAACGCTCGCGCGCGATGGTCTGAAAAGTCCCCAAGGTGTCGAGGTTGGTGGATTGTCAGGTGCGCCTCTAACCAAGCGGTCAACCCATTGCTTGCGTGTCGCAGACAGTGTGATCGCTGGTCGCCTGCCGATTATTTCAGTCGGCGGAATCATGAGCGTGAGCGATTGCCAAAGCCGCTTGGCACTCGGCGCTTCACTGGTGCAACTGTATACGGGTTTGATTTACCAAGGCCCGGGGTTGGTCAAGGCTGCAATTCGGGGAACGGTTTGAAAATTCAGCAGACTGAGAACTGCACCCCTTGTGGGGGTGCAGTGGACGGAAGCCCTATGAGGCGATCCGCGGGTCACAATGAATGCCGGAAACGCCGGTTAGGCCTTCCCAAGATGCGGTGCGTCCATCACGCCAGCCGGACAACCACGCGTCGCGACCAGGGCCTGATGTGGCGGGGCAGAGCTCTTTTGAACGTCCTTCCACGCCTGCGGAATATCCACGGTTATAAAACCGTTCTTCCAGGTTACGCTTCATTGTTTTCATATGTTGTGACCTCCTTGGCGTCGGTGTCTGATACCGACCCCTCGTCCTTGGTTTTCACCAGTGATTCACCATGAACCACGACCTTGACCTTAGCACAGGAATTTTCGCAGTGGGAACCCTCTTGGCGACCGATGACCTCGTTGCTGATGAGCTGACCGCCAGAGGGCTGGATGTCAAAGGCCGTGCACTCGGTTGGGTGACGGCTGAGGGTAGCCTTCGTGATGCCTATGAGAGCCTGTTGTGGACCCGCGTTGGTGATCGTGTGGTGTGGGTGCTTGATCGTGACGAGACGCCAACAGCTGATGCCTTCCGCTCGTTGGTTGCACGAATTCCATGGAATAGCCTGTTGTACCCCGGGATGTCAGTGCGCGTCGATGTCAGTGGCAAAATGCATTGGGTCAAGGACACGCGGTTTGCCGGTCAGTTGGTTATGGATGCAATTCGTGATCAGGCTGACGCGGCTGGACGTCCGCGGCCGGAGTATGACGCTGCCGAGCCGGCAGTCCGCGTTGCCGTGCGTTTCGGTCGTGGGACGGCAGATATTGGGGTGACACTCAATCTGACACCACTGAATCAGCGCGGGTATCGCACAGAGGGGGGCGTTGCGCCGCTGCGCGAGACACTTGCTCAGGTCATGATTGCGCGACTTAAGGTCGATGCATCCGTGCCTGAGGTCATTATCGACCCCTGTTGTGGATCTGGCACCTTATTGATTGAAGCGGCCATGCGTTTGATGAATCGTGCTCCACAGGTGCAGCGCCCAGCATCACGGCTCTCCAAATGGCTAGGGCTTGAGTCCATTTCCTGGACCGAGTTGGTTGCAGATGCCAAATCACAAGAACGTCCGCTACACACGCGTTGCGTTGGCTATGACATTGATGACGATGCCATTGCAAGGGCGCGAGAAAATATTGAGCGCGCGGGCCTCTCCGATGCCATCCAGGTCACCTATGGTGACGTCTACGATTTGACGCCAACTGCCGATCTCACCGAGGGTACTGGCTGGATTTTGGCCAATCCGCCCTATGGAACACGGCTTGGTCGTGGGCAAGATCTTCCAGAGCTCTATTTCACACTGGGCGAGCGCGCAAAGCAGTGGGCCGGGAGTCAACTCGGTGTGATTACCAGTGAACCCGAGCTCTCGCAGTCGATGCGACTGCGTCCGAAAAAGAAATGGACCATGCAAGCAGGTGGCCAGCGGCTCACAATCAGTCAGTTTGTCCTCGGTGAAAACCCAGTTACTGAGGCGGCGGATTCTGTGCAGTCTGCACCGCCAGAGGCTGTGCTTGGACTGCTTAACCGGTTATCTAAAAATCTCGATAAACGCGCTAAGTTACTGAAAGAGAATGTGATTGACTGCTATCGCATTTACGATGCGGACCTGCCTGAATTCAACGTGGTTATCGATCGATTCGGCGATTATTTACATATTCAGGAATATCGGCCGCCCAAAACAATTGATCCGAAGAAGGCTAGCGAGCGGCGTCAACTGATCCGTCAGTGGGTCCCCAAGCATCTGGGGATCCCATTGAAGAACGCGGTCTATAAAGAGCGCTTCCGTCAGACGGGAGCGACTCAATATGAAAAGGGTGATGCGCCGTTATGGGTGGACGTAGCGGAGAACGGGCTCAACTTTGAAGTGAACTTAACCACCTACACGGACGTTGGACTGTTCTTGGATCACCGTCCGCTGCGGCGCTGGTTGATGGCTGAATGTAAAGGCCTGCATGTATTGAATCTATTTTGCTACACCGGCGCACTGAGTGTCGCGGCGGCCAAGGGCTTTGCGCGCACCGTGACCAGTGTCGATGCATCCAACACCTACCTGAATTGGGCAGAGGATCATTTCGCCAAAAACGGCCTGAATCCCAAGCATTACGAGTTTCTCCGCGCGAATATCCTTGAATGGATCAGCGATCGGCCAGAGCCCTTGTATGACCTAATTCTTCTCGATCCACCGACGTTCTCCAACACGAAGGCCTCAGAGATCACACTGGACATCCAGCGCGATCATTTACAGCTTTTGCTCGACACGAGCCAATGGCTCATGCCCGGTGGATCGATTTATTTTTCGAGTAATGCGCGGGGATTTCAGCTTGACCCGGCGGTGGGGACGCACTTTCGTGTCGAAGATCTGACAAACCGGAGTATTGACGCGGACTTCGATCGCGCGCCGCCACATGTGCTATTTAGGTTATGGCCTTTGGTGCCGAGCGACGAACCACACTAAAAAAAAGTAACCAGGTCACGGTCAAGATCATAAAGCTTTGCAGGTCGCCGAGGGGGAGCTCAAGTGGCGCAAGGCGTGCTCCGCCGACATAGGTCACTGCCGCACCCATCGCACCGACCACGGTCAGCGCTGGATGACCACTCCAGACCCAGCGCAAACTGTGTTTGAGAACAGTCGGAAATGCGAGCCAGAGTCCGACAAACCAAAGTGGCAGCACCGGAAGCGCGAGCTCTGGAAATTGAAGGACGCCGACAAAGGTGAGCAGTTGATCAATCGACAGACCGACGGTTCCCCAGATCAACATCTGCTTCCGTTCAACGCTGTCTGCAGTGGAGCGGAGGTGCCAGCCACACCAGGCAAGCGCAGCGACAACAAACCAATCGCCGCCCAGAACCAGGGCAAACCAAACCAGTTGGAACCCAACGATGTTAAAGAGCATCGCGCGCATCAGGTGAGCCGCAATGGGGTCACGGGCGCTTCTTGCCGGGCCAGTGGCTTGGCGAAGATGAGCTGAGCCAGTCCGAGTTGGCGCTCGGTGAATCCACCCTCGCAATAGGCCAAATAGAATTCCCACATCCGACAAAAGCGCTCGTCATAGCCCAGCCCTTTGATCTTCTCGCGCTCCGCATTAAAGCGCTTGCGCCATTCCGCGAGCGTCCGAGCATAATGACTTGCAAAGTCTTCGAGATGCAGCAGGCGGAGATCAGACGCACGACCGACCGACTGCATGATGCTCCCGATGGATGGTAAAAAGCCGCCGGGGAAGATATATCGCTTGATAAAGTCGACGCTTTTGACTGCGATTTGGTAGCGTTGCTCGACGATGGTGATCGCCTGAATAAGCGCAATCCCGTTTGGTTTCAGTCGGTTAGAGAGCGTATTGATATAGGTATCGAGGTAGTGATGCCCGACAGCCTCGATCATTTCGATCGACACCAACTTGTCGTACTGCCCTGTAAGATCCCGGTAATCTTGCTTCAATAGCGTGATTTTATCACCCAATCCTTCCCTCAATACGAGTGCTGAAGCATGCTCAAATTGTTCTTCTGAGATGGTGGTGGTGGTGACTCGACATCCATAGTGCTTCGCCGCGTGGACCGCAAAACCACCCCAGCCGGTGCCGATTTCCAGAACATGATCGCTCTCGGTGAGATGCAATTTTCGGCAAATATGGTCGAGCTTTTCTGTGGACGCGCGATGCAGATCCGCGTTATCGGCGGTGAACAGTGCAGATGAGTACATCAGGGTGGGGTCAAGAAAGGTTTCAAAGAGTTTATTGCCGAGATCGTAATGCGCTTCGATATTTTTCTTGGACCCTTTGACAGTATTCTTATTCAACCAATGCAGGCCCCGCAGAATAAGACGGAACACGCCGGCCGCACCGCGCTCCATTTGATCGGTCAAATGCCCATTGGCGACAAAGAGACGAGTCACTTGTTCCAAGGATGGGGTGGTCCAGTAACCGGCCATAAAGGCCTCGCCTGATCCAACGGAGCCCCGAAATGCGACATCAGACCAAACCTCCGGTTGCAGCACCATGACCTGCGCATCGGGGCCGATCTCATCGCCTTCAAAGCAATAGGTGTTCTCGCCATCGATGATGGTCAGTCTGCCATATCGGATATCCGTAAATGCTTTCAGGAG
>JAGYIK010000065.1 GCA_018402605.1 Litorivicinus sp.
CGGTATGCAACAACGGTTGCAGATTGCACGAAATCTGGTGACCAATCCAAGGCTCGTATTCATGGATGAACCAACCGGCGGCCTTGATGTCTCTGTGCAGGCTAAGTTACTCGATACATTGAAGCGACTGGTCCACGAGCTTGGCTTGGCTGTGGTCATCGTGACCCATGATATGGGCGTGGCACGGCTCTTAGCCGATCGATTGCTGGTGATGCAGCAGGGTCGTGTGGTCGAGTCCGGCCTGACCGATCAGGTCTTGGATGATCCGCACGCGCCCTATACGCAACAGCTTGTTGCTTCGATTTTGCAGGTGGGTTGATGCGACGTATTACTGCAACCAATATCCGTAAGTCCTTCACACTGCACCATCAGGGCGGAACAGAGCTGCCCGTGCTCAACGGTGTGAGCTTCCATGTCGATGCCGGGGAATTGGTTGTGCTGTGCGGTCCATCCGGCAGTGGCAAAAGTTCGCTGTTGAAAATCCTGTATGGCAACTATTTGGCAGACTCCGGTTCGGTCCTTGTCGCAACTGAGACTGGCGAAATGGATCTCGTGCACGCGCATCCACATGCGATTTTAGCGTTGAGACGGCAAACACTGGGTTTTGTGAGTCAGTTTCTTCGCGTCATTCCACGCGTCTCAACCTGGGATCTGGTGGCTGAACCGTTGCGTCGGCGACAGTGCGACCCTGATGAGGTCGAGGGTCGGGTGGCCGCGATCTTGCGTCGATTGAGGCTGCCTGAGCGGCTTTGGTCTCTTGCGCCGGCGACCTTCTCTGGCGGAGAGCAGCAGCGGGTCAATATCGCCAGAAGTTTGATTGCTGCGTTCCCGATCGTCTTGCTCGATGAGCCAACTGCGTCATTGGATGCAGGCAATCGCGATGTGGTGTGTGAGTTGATTGATGAAGCGCGGCAACAAGGCGCTGCGCTAGTCGGTATTTTTCACGATGATCAGTTGCGCGCAAGCCTCGCTGATCGAGAGATTTACATAGAGGGAGTGTCATGTCCTTAAAGGTCACCGGACAGCGCGTTTTAGTTGATGGGATATTTCGGCCGGCGACAATTCATATGGAGGCGGGTCTCATTACTTGTGTCACGGACACCGTTGAATCTGGCCTTGGTATTGTGGACGCTGGGCAGCGCTTTGTAATCCCAGGGTTGATCGAGTTGCATACGGATAATCACGAGAAGTATTTCGAGCCGCGTCCCGGGGTGCAGTGGCCACATATGAACGCTTTACTGGCACACGATGCACAGCTGGCGACAGCCGGTATCACTACAGTCTTTGATGCCATCGCGATTGGCTACGGATTTGGTGGTGTCAGTGCGGTGCGGGAGCGAATAGCAGCGGAGTCAATTCAGATGTTACTTGATGTCCGAAACCAAGACGTCTTCCGTATCGATCACCATGTTCATCTGCGTTGTGAGTGCTCATGCGAGGGTACGGATCAGTATTTCGAACCCTGGGCTGGAGTCGATGGCATCGGTCTGGTGTCTTTAATGGATCATGCTCCAGGTCAGCGTCAGTTTGTGTCCATTGAGAAATATCGCGAGTATAACCAGAAGAAATACGGATACTCCGATGAGGTGTTTGAACGCATCATGGCAGAGCATGCGGTGGCTGCCGAGGCGTTTTCAGCGCCAAACCGTGAATCGATTTCGGCGTTATGTCGCACCCATGCGATCGCTCTCGCGTCGCACGATGATGCCACAGAGGCACATGTCTATGAGTCCGCCGCACTCGGATGCTCGCTAGCGGAGTTCCCGACCACCATGGCCGCAGGTGAGGCGAGCCATCAAGCAGGACTTCACGTGATGATGGGCGCACCGAATGTGATCCGTGGCGGATCCCATTCCGGGAATGTGGCCGCGCGCGACTTTGCAGTGGCTGGACTGTTGGATGTGTTGTCTTCGGATTATTACCCCTCGGCGTTGCTACCAGCTGCCGTGAAACTGACAGAGGATGGTATGGGCATGGGGTTAGCAGAGGCGATCGCAACAGTCACGACCAATCCAGCGAAGGCAGTCGGGATGCTGGATCGTGGGGAGATTGCTGAGGGTTTGCGCGCAGATCTGGTCGTGTTCGAACATGATCAGCATGGTGTTCGCGTGTCTGAAACCTTCGTCTCCGGTCGGCGGGTGTTCTGATGTTGCCCGAGGTGTATTACCTCTGCGCACCGTCGGGCGCGGGCAAGAACGCATTTTTATCGGCACTGGCGTCGTTTCCGCGCGCGCCTTACATCGTCGTTCGCACGATTACCCGGCCGGACGATCCGACAGAGGCCTCGGAAATGGTCTCTGAAATGGAATTTATGCGGCTCAAAAAACAAGGTCGGTTTGTATTGGATTGGTCTGCACATGGGTATCTGTATGGCATTCGAGCCACTGAGTTCAGTAAGGGAGATCGCGTGATCTTGAATGGCTCTCGCGTCTATTGGCCAACAGCGAAAACAATTTTCCCCAATTTGCGCTTGATCACACTGGAAGTGCCAGACTCAGTCCTCAAGGCACGCCTCGAGCAACGTGGTCGTGAGTCTGAGTTCGAAATTTACGCGCGATTGAAACGCAATCGACAACTCGCAACTGCATTGCAGAATGAAAAGCCATTTTGCACCTTGATCAATGATGGGACGCCTGAAGATATGGCCATTGCATTTATGGATCGCATCGGATGTTGATTCGTTTGTTAGGCACGGGGAACGCCCCGCAGATTCCTGTTTTTGGTTGTGGCTGTCGGGCATGTCGGCGTGCCCGGGTTGACGAAAACTTTCGGCGGCGACCAACATCAGCTGAGATTCAAACCGCTCGCGGACGGTTCTTGGTTGATGCGGGACGGACCGATTTGGCCGACTGGGTCGACCCGGACTCGCTGCAAGGGGTGCTGTTGACTCACTACCACATGGATCATGTTGCGGGATTGTTTCAGTTACGCTGGGGTCCGATCGACCCCATCCCAGTTTATGGTCCGCCCGATCCAATTGGGGCAGATGATTTATTCGCGCATCCCGGATGCTTGGATTTCTCCCATACCTTGAGTGCCTATCAGCCCCATACCGTGTGCGAGGAGTTGACTGTGATCCCAGTGCCAATCAAACACTCACGGTTAACATTTGGCTACATCCTAAAGGGCCGTCGAGAGGCTCTGGTGTATCTCAGTGACTGCGATGGGATTGGTCCAGAGAGTGCGGACTGCATCCGTCGAGCCGAACCTAAAGCGGTGATTGTGGATTGCAGTTTCCCCCCGGGTCAGGGCCGAAATCACTTGAGCCTGGATCGTGCGCTGGAGCTTGTGCGGGTATTGGAGACACCTTGGCTGTATCTAACGCACATTGGTCACGACCTTGAGGTGTATCTGATGGATCACCCATTGCCAGCCGACGGTCAGGTGGTATTGGCTCAGGATGGCATGACATTCACGCTGGATTAAGCCTCGCCAACTTGTAACAAAACTGTCATTATTCGTTCATCGAACCGTCTTTCTTGCTTCATAAACTGTGAAAAACAACCCAGGGATTTCACATGTCGATGACAGAACTGAATCGTAGCCAAGGTTTCTCGGTCCGGTTGGCCGCCACCCCAGAAGAAGTCGAGATGACGCAGCGATTACGCTATGACGTCTTCGCAGGCGAAATGGGTGCACAAGTCCACACTGTCAAACCCGGCGTCGAGTCAGACGATTTTGATCCCTACTGTGAACACCTGTTAGTCCAAGAATTAGCCACCGGGCGAATTGTCGCGTCCACGCGCTTGCTCCGCCGTGCACAAGCACAGCAAATCGGCCGCTTCTACTCTGAGTCCGAATTCGACGCACGCTTTGTGCGCTCCCTCCAAGGTGAAGTCGTTGAACTGGGTCGCACCTGCGTGCACATCGATTTTCGCTCAGGCGGTGGCATTATGTTGCTCTGGAGTGGGATCGCCCAACTGATGAAGGTGTGGGAGATTGACTACCTGCTGGGGTGCGCCAGTGTCCCGTGCCGCGATGACGGCCGACTGGTGCAAACTTTAATGACCAGCTTACGAAGCAAGCACTTGAGCCCCGCAGATTTTCGGGCACAGCCACGGGTTCCCGTTGCTGAAGTCGCAGGCGCTGAGATCAGTGGTGCAATTATGCCACCGCTTTTGAAAGCCTATTTGCGGCTCGGTGCATGGGTGTGTGGTGAGCCGAGTCTTGACGATGAGTTTGGTGTGGCCGACTTAATGGTGCTCTTAGACATGCAACAGCTCAATCATCGCTATTTCAGACACTTTCTGGGGCGCGAATCGAAAGCGGCAGAAGCGGTTGGTATGCCAGATTCAGTGGCGCACAGCGCATGAGGTTGGTTCAAATTATTCTGCACATGGTCCGTGGTCTTTGGGCGTTGAAGCGCCTTGCAGTGCGGCGTGAACCCCGTCTGACCAAGCGCCGCGTGCAGTTGTGGCATCGCAAAGCGCTGCATCTATTCGGAATTGAACGCGTGTTAGTGGGTCAGGTTCCTGAGGGTCCCTGTTTGATTGTGTCGAATCATCTGTCATGGATCGATATTTTGATGATTGGCTCCATCATGAATGTTCGGTTCCTTTCAAAAGCAGAAGTGGCCTCTTGGCCGATCGTAGGTCGGCTGGCGACAGGAGCAGGGACCTTGTATGTGAATCGGGGTGATCGGCACTCGGCTGAGCAGGCACTGAATGATATTGCAGATGCGCTGGCCTCTGGTGATCAGGTTGTGGTCTTTCCGGAGGGTACATCCACACGCGGTCCGATGCCCATCAAGTTTCGCAGTCGACTCATTGAGGCGGCGCGGCGCGCCGGCGTTCCGGTTGTGCCAATGGCACTGAGTTATCACGGGCCCGGAAAAGCCTATGCATCCTATGCCGGCGATGATGACTTTGTGTCGCACATGTCACGGTTGTCCCAAGCACCCTTTGTCCGAGGCCGCGTGGCTGTCGGTCAGCCGATTGCCTGTGATGAGCCTGCCGCTGTCATCGCACGCCAAGCCCAAGCACACGTTGAAGCAATGCTTGAGCCCGTTGTTTGCGAGTCACGTCAGTCTGTGGCGAAATCTGGCGAACTCGGACTACTGACGACCCACTGAAATGTGACCGACCGGCTGTCCTCGCGCAGTCAGGATCTCGGGATGTCTGAAGGTTGATGCCAGACGCTTCACAATGGCGTCTTCACCAATCTGAGAGAGCAACCGAACAACCAGTGCCTCCTGGCCTCGCAACGTGCCGTCTTCACATTTCAACGCAAATCCTAAGCCCCGATCGGGAATCGCTCCACAGTAAACGCCCTCAGCACCCATTTTGACCTGTAATCGACCCTGGCCAGCCTCGAGCAGAGCGGTATCGAGTCGGTCTGTTCCAGCGACCATAAATGGGTGTGCGGTTTGTGCCTTGAAGAGGCGCTGTGCTGCATCACCGAGCGCCATATCGAGGTCATCCGAGGTGAGTCGTGCAAAGCCCTTGGCCAATGTTGTCAGCGGCATTGCGTAGGTGGGGACAGAGCAGCCATCGATCGCATAAACCAGTTCTTCGGGGTCACAGATAAAAATTTGCCGCATGTGTTCCCGGATCTGTGCCTGCAACGGATGGTCATACTGGGTATATCCCGCTGTTGACCAGCCGCGGTGAATACAGACCGAGAGCATTCCAGCATGTTTACCAGAGCAGCAGTGGTGCAAGGGATTCGGAGTTTGGTGAGCGTGGGCCAACTGAAGCCGAACCGCTTCTGTAAATGGCGGGCTGGTTCCGCACTCCAGGTCGGACAGCCGAAGACCGATCTGCGCGAGCCAGGAGCTCACGAGCTCGGTGTGTGCTGTCTCACCATTGTGGGAGGCACACGCGATAGCCAGATGTTGGTCGGTCAATTGAAAGGCGTCAGCCGCGCCACTGCGGACGAGCTCTAACCCTTGAATCCATTTGGCAGCCGAGCGCGGGAATGTGACTCGAGCCACGTCGCCAAATGCCAAAAGTGTTTGGCCAGACTGGTCTATAACAACGCCGTGGCCGATGTGTTGGCTTTCGACCAGATCACCACGGGTCACTTCAACAATCCAAGGATGCATCTGGCTCTCCAAAATGATCAGTCAAGCAGTCTTTCGCGAAAAAAGAAACTCAGCGGAGACGACTTTGTCGGCTGAAGCTGGGTCGGAGGAACTCCATCTGATCCGAACGGATCCGATGTGAATTAATCAACGCCAGGTATTCCGCGTGGTTAGGGGTATAGGGCAATGCAAGGAGGTCCATGCCGGACTCTTCAAGCATTTTGTTACCCTTGTGTTGATTGCAGCGACGACATGCCGTGACGACATTCATCCAGATGTCGCGACCGCCCCGAGAGAGGGGTACGACATGATCGCGTGTTAATTCTTTTTCCGGGAGATCTTTCCCACAGTACAAACAAAGGTGTTGATCACGACGAAAGAGCGAGGTGTTCGTCAGATTCGGAATGCGGCTTGCAAGGTCGAACACCCGTCCCTCGCA
>JAGYIK010000066.1 GCA_018402605.1 Litorivicinus sp.
AAAATCAGTGAAATCAGTCGATTAAATGGGATTTATGATCGACTTTTGGAGTCATCCGGCGCGGAATTGGTGTTTGCGCGCGGGACCATTCTTGATCCGCATCGTGTGCAAGTGGGTGATCGCATCCTTGAGACCGAACGGATTCTAATCGCCACGGGCGGTTGGCCACGGCAACCGGAGATGCCAGGCATTGAGCTGACGCTGACCAGTAATGAAATCTTCGATTTGCCGGCGTTGCCAAAGAAGATCCTTGTTGTCGGTGGGGGGTATATCGCGATTGAATTTGCTGGGATTTTTGCAGGTCTCGGTGTTGAAACAGTGCTGTCCTATCGCGGGCCACAGATCTTGAAAGAGTTTGATCGGGAAATCGTCGATCAACTGGTTGTTGAGATGCAACGGAAAGGAGTCGAGGTGCGCCTCAATCACCGTTTATTTGGCTTCGCGAAGGACGCCGGTCGGATTACCGTGGATCACTCCGATGCAGACGTGCTCTCGGTAGATGCGGTGCTGATGGCCGTGGGACGTGTACCGAATACCTTCGGTCTCGGCCTTGAGAATACCGCGGTGACCTGTCGCGATGATGGAACCATTGAGGTTTTTGAGAACTTCCAGACCCGAGAGCCATCAATCTATGCGGTCGGTGATGTGACCGGCACCATGGCCCTGACACCTGTAGCACTGGCTGAGGGGATGGCCTTGGCAAAACATCTCTATGCCGGACTGCCGCGTGCTGAGGTCGACTATGCACACCTGCCCACGACGATTTTTAGCCAGCCCAATATCGGCACGTTGGGCCTCAGTGAAGAGCAGGTTGCGGCCAGTGGCGTTCGGGCGCGGGTGTATGTCAGTCAGTTTAAACCCATGAAACACACACTCAGCGGACGTGAAGAGCAGAGTCTCTTTAAACTCATTGTCGAAGATGCGACCGATCGTGTGTTGGGTTTACATCTCTTGGCACCGGATGCAGGTGAGATTTTGCAAGGTTTTGCGGTGGCTCTGAAAGCTGGAGCCACCAAAGCAGTCTTTGATGCCACCATTGGCATTCATCCAACGGCGGCGGAAGAATTTGTCACCATGCGCGAACCGGTGCGTGTGATTGGATAGTCGTGATCTAACACGCACGCTGGTATTGATCGGTGGCGGGCATGCCCATGTCTCTGTGATCCGCCGCCTGTTGATGCATCCCAACCCAACGGTTCGCTTGATTGTCGTTGCGCCAGAGTCGCACGCGCCATATTCCGGGATGTTGCCTGGGTTTCTTGCTCGCGCGTACACAGAAGATGCCTTGTTCCTTGATGTCGCAGGGCTTACTGAGCAGGCTGGTGGATGGTTTATTCGTGGCGAGCTGGTCGCTCTGGATGCCGACCGACGGGCCATACAGGTGCGCCGGCCGGCTACATTGGGTGGCGAGCTGCTCCCTGAGATCCACTACGATTGGGCATCGATTAACACCGGTGCTGCGCCGCGTGATGCGTTTCCGTCAGCCCATGCGCATCTGTTTTACGTTAAACCCTTAAAGCACCTATTGGATCAGTTGCCACAGATCGATGCGACCCTTGAGGGACCCGGAAAATCGCTGATTGTCGTCGGTGGCGGCGCAGCTGGAATCGAGCTTGCGCTGGCATTTCGAGTGCGTCATCCAAAAAGTACGATCCAGCTGATCGCGAAACGACCTTTTGAGGCAGATCGCGCACTTGCCGCGGGCGCGCATCGAATACGACAGGCGCTGCAAGCGCGTGCGATCACATGTGTTGAGGGCACGGTGGTCGCCGCACAGCCCGGATCCATTACCCTCGAGGATGGGCGTGAGTTGGCGGCAGACTGTGTGTTGGTCTCAACCCCGGTGGCGCCGCCCGCGTGGTTGGTCAATTCCGACCTGCCAAAGGCCGCAAATGGTTTCCTCGCGGTCGATGCCTATTTGGCTGTTCAAGGGTATACGAACCTCTTTGCCTGTGGCGATATTGCAGAGCTTTGCTCGCCGCGAGCGCGAGCGGGTGTGATGGCGGTGCGCGCAGGTCAGTATCTCGCGCGGGTTCTGGATCAGATTATTCGGGGGCAGTCGCGGCATGCTTTTCGGCCACAAAAACATTGGCTTACGCTGATTAATTGCGGCGATGGTGAGGCGATTTTCATTAAAGGTTGGCTGGCATTGCAAGGCAGCTGGGTCTGGTGGTTAAAGGATCGGATTGATCAGGCCTTCATGCGCCAGTTCGCTATAGAACCAATGCATCACGACGCCCCGATGCGTTGCGAAGGCTGTGCTGCAAAGTTACCAGGACAGGTGCTACGCAGTGAATTCGGCGCAAACTTTGAGGATGCATCGGTGGATCCATCTCAATCAAAAGGCGCCCTCCGTTCTATCGATGGGTTGAGTTACCTCGTCGCGGATCCCCACCTGATGGGCTGGTTGGCGATGCGTCATGCCGCCTCGGATATCTGGGCCATGGGTGGCACGCCTCGGCGCGCTCTAGCGCTGGTTGCCGCCACGCGGGCCGGTCACCCCAATTTAGAATCCGCTGAATTCAGCTTGGTCATCGCAGGACTTCGCTCTGCGGCCAAGGCCTACGGTGTGCGGCTCGATGGCGGCCATAGTGTCGCGTTGACCCAACCTATGGTTGCGGTATCGATTGACGGCGAGGTTGCTCACCCGATTCAAAAACAAGGTGCTTGCTCCGGTGACCTGTTGGTCATGAGCGGTCCGATCGGAAGCGGCGTGCTGTTCGCCGGGTTTCGGCAAGGTCGAGTGCCCGGCCGATACATTGATCGCTATCTACAGACTGCGCTTTGTTCCCTGCAGGACGCGGCGACGATCGCGGGCCAGGTGGGTGTATCCGCAATGACGGATGTGACGGGTTTTGGATTGGCCGGTCATCTTGCTGAGATGCTTGAGGGGACATCGTTGGGTGTCGCGTGGTCACCGGACATTCCGGTCTACGACGGGGTTCAGGCGGCCATCGCGCTCGGGGTTAAATCGACTGCAGCAGATGACAATACAGCGTATGCAGGGCGTATCGGAGCGGGGGCACCGAGTGCTGCGGTGTTTGATCCGCAGACGGCCGGTCCGCTACTTGTGTCTGTGCACCCGGAGCGCCTCGACGCGCTCTTAACGGTGTGGCGCGAGGCGGGATATGCTCCGGCAGTGGTCGGGCGCGTTACCACCGAAACGTCGTAAAGACATCGGTTTTAAAATGGGTCACATTTGGGTATTGGTATAACAAGGATGCACCATGAGCTATCAGAGTGAATATGACCGTTCTGTCAACGATCCTGAAGGGTTTTGGCTGGAAAAGGCCAAGCTCATTGATTGGGTCGCGGCCCCCAAGGTGGGTTTGGCCAATGACGCACAGGGTATTGAACGTTGGTTTCCGGATGGCACGTTAAATACATGCTTCAACGCCATTGATCGGCATGTTAACGCAGGCCGTGGTGATCAGGTTGCGGTGTACTACGACTCGCCCGTAACTGAGACCAAAAAAGCAATCACCTACAGTCAGTTGCAACATGACGTGGCCCGATTTGCCGGTGTGCTGGCGCGTCTGGGTGTGACAACCGGCGATCGTGTCGTGATTTACATGCCAATGGTGCCAGAAGCTCTGATCGCCATGCTGGCATGCGCGCGGATTGGCGCGATTCACTCGGTTGTTTTTGGTGGGTTCGCGGCCAGTGAGTTGGCCGTACGTTTGTCGGATGCCTCGCCGAAAGTCATCGTGACCGCAACCTGCGGGATTGAAGTGGCGAAGGTCATTCCCTACATGCCGATCGTCAATGAAGCGATCGAGATGGCAGATCACAAGCCGCAGTCGGTCGTGGTACTCGAGCGTCCGCAGGCCAAATTTACCCCAGTTCAAGGGCGCGACCACGGTTGGAGTCAGGCCATGGAGACGGCTGAGCCTGTGGACTGCGTACCCGTCAGCGCTACTCATCCGTTGTATATTTTGTATACCTCCGGGACAACCGGAAAGCCAAAGGGTGTGGTGCGCGACAATGGCGGTCATGCAGTGGCGATGACCTATTCGATGCAGGCAGTCTATGACATGCAGCCCGGCGAAGTGTTCTGGGCGGCCAGTGATGTGGGCTGGGTCGTTGGTCACTCCTACATCGTCTACGGCCCCTTGCTGGCTGGTTGCTCCACGATTTTGTATGAAGGGAAGCCGGTCAGAACACCGGATGCCGGTGCGTTCTGGCGAGTGGTTCAGGAATACAAGGTCAAAGTTTTGTTCTCTGCGCCCACAGCCTTCCGTGCGATCCGCAAAGAAGACCCACAGGGCGCGTTCTTCCAGCAGTACGACACCAGTTCGCTCGCGGCGCTGTATTTGGCGGGAGAGCGCCTTGATCCACCAACCTATCATTGGCTTGATGAGTTGACCAATTTACCGGTCGTTGACCACTGGTGGCAGACCGAGACCGGTTGGGCGATTGCGTGCAATCCACGCGGAATTGAATCGTTCCTGCCAAAGGCAGGTTCGGCGACCATGCCGACGCCTGGTTTTAAAATCGAGGTGTTGGATCCAAATGGTCATGCCGTAGAGGCCGGTGAGCAGGGTAGTGTAGTGATTAAGCGTCCACTGCCGCCATCGTGTTTGCCGACTGTGTGGGGCAACCACACGCGGTTTGAGGAATCCTACCTGAATCCCTATCCAGGTTATTACCTGACGGGTGATGGCGGATTTATTGATCATGAAGGCTACATTTTCGTGATGGGCCGGACAGATGATGTCATCAACGTTGCTGGCCATCGGCTCTCGACAGGCGAGATGGAAGAGATTGTAGCGGCGCATCCTGCAGTCGCTGAGTGCGCTGTGATCGGCGTGGCAGACGAGCTGAAGGGTCAGATGCCGCTTGGACTTGTGGTCTTAAAAGACGGCGTAACGCAGGCTCCAGAAGAGGTCGAAAAAGAGTTGATTCAGGCGGTTCGATCACACATCGGTGCGGTGGCCTGTTTCAACAAGGCGCTGATTGTTGAGCGGTTACCGAAAACACGCTCAGGTAAAATTCTCCGCGCGACGCTTCGGAAGATTGCCGACGGTGAGGCCTATACAACCCCCTCGACCATTGAGGATCCCTCAGTCTTGGCGGAAATTCAAAACCGCTTTTGATTAGACCGCGAGTGTCTCGAGGCGGCTTTGTTCCCAGCTGTCTCGAGGCGCAGCCAGTGGCATCCGCATCCAGACGCATTCGGCGTCGAAATCAGTTTTGATCTGAAATCCGACCGCTTTGGCGAGGCCTTGCATGCCCTTATTTTGGATCATGGTTTCCCCATAGATGAGGCGTGCATCACGGTCGCGTGCCAAGTCAACTGCGGCCTGCAGTAGAATCCTACCGACACCCGAGCGCTGCAGATCGTCACGAACAACCATGGCAAATTCGGCCGCGAGCCCATCGGCATCAAAAATCACCCGCACAACCCCCAATGTTTCCATTCCCTCAGCGCTTGGCGCACTGACGATTAAGGCGACTTCACGGGAGTAATCGACGTGGGGCATCGCCGCCAGTTCACGCGCGCTGAAGCCCTGTTTATCTGAGAAATACCGAAACCGGAGTGTGGCTCGGGACAGCTTGGAGAGAAATACACGATGTGCATCCTCGTCTTCCGGCCGTAAAGGGCGCAACCGGGCGATTGTCCCGTCCTTCAATGTGACAGGTCGGTCGAGCGATTCGGGATAGGGTGTGATTGCAGGGATGACCCGTTCGGCAAGGCTGAGTTCATTCAAACTCGCCTGCACCTGGCCACGGGCGATGGATAGCTGAATTTTGAGACTGGCGATTTCCGGGACTCGACTCAACAGACGTGAGCAATTCACGATGATCAGAGCGGCCTTGGCGAATCCCTCTGGATCGGTACTTTCAAGTGCGCGTCCTGTGGCTGAGCGATGCAACAAGTCCTCGCCCAATGCTTGATTAATGGGTGGCAACGTCAGTGCCAATTTCGGAAAGTGCCCTGGCGGTTCATGCACGTAGATCACGGGTCCAAAGATCGGGTCACGTGCAATCCCTGCGGCCAGTCGCTGCATTGGTCCTTGCAGGGGTCCTTTGCTCTCAAATCCTGGGATCAGCCGCTGCAGATCCTTCCGTTCCTGCGTGTCGAGTGTTTTGACCCCGGGGAGGAACGCTTTGAGTGCCTGTTCTGCGGGCACGAGCGCATCAAGGTCGTTACTATCCACGTGCGCATCGACCAGTCGGCTCGCATGTTGATGGCGAGCCAGACTTAAAAAGCCATTGAGTGCTTGCTCGGGGGTGGAATAGGCGGCGAGGCCGACACGATCCAACGCATCGCGGAGTGCTCGACCAAGCACCATGCCCGGAGCCGCAAGATAT
>JAGYIK010000067.1 GCA_018402605.1 Litorivicinus sp.
GCTAAAATTTCTGGCGACGAGCCAACAATATGGGTGTCATCAAGATTTAAAAAGTACATGTACGGTGAGGGATTGAGGACCCGAAGCGCGCGATAAAGTGCCAGCGGGCTTTCTGGGTAAGGGACTGAGATCCGTTGACTCAATACAGTCTGCATCACATCGCCGGCCTCGATGTAGTCTTTGACCTGAACCACTGCCGCCTCAAACTCGGCTTGTGACAGGCTGTAGCGATAGCTCGATTCCTCGATGGGTGGGTGACCAGCCGGCTGGAAAGCACTCGGATCCATGGCGGAGTTTAAATCGTCCAACATCCCATCCAATCGCTCAAGCGCCATGTCTAATGCGCCAACTTCTTGGGGATTGGCATGGGTAATCAGCGTCAACATGCCGGATAAGTTATCAAACACCACCACATCATCTGAGCGCATCAAGACAATATCTGCAGACCCAATGGGATCGTCGACCGGTAACGTGCGCGCGACCCGCGGCTCCACATACCGAATCGTGTCATACGCAAAATAGCCGACCAGCCCGCCGGTGAATTTCGGCAACTCAAGCTCATCGATGACAAACGCCGGCGTGACACCCAGACGCTCCTGGTACCCTGCAATCCAATCCAGCGGCGTTTCTGTCTCGATAATTTCCACCACGGCATCACGCTCGAACCGCGTAATCCGCTCACCGCGTACCTCGATCCGCTCGCGTGCGGGCAGGCCGATACAGGAATAGCGCCCCCAGGTCTCACCACCAGTGACCGACTCTAATAAATACGACCACGGACGATCCGCAAGCTTGAGATAACACGACAACGGGGTCTCCAGATCCGCCAATCTCCGCGCAGCGACCGGCACTCGAGTCAAATCTAAATCACGATAGCGTGCGAATAATTCAGGCGTCATGTGAGAAGCTCCGGTAAGGCCTCAATAACGCGCTCAGCGCCGGCATGGCGCACATCAAGGTCACCGTGATAACCAAAAGTGACCAAAATCGACTGCACACCTGAATTCTTCGCCGCCCCCAAATCCGCGATACTGTCGCCAACTAAGCAGGCCTCCGTCGGCACAACGTCGAGCTCAGCCAAGGCTTGATAGACCATCGCAGGATCTGGTTTTTTGGTCGGCAGATCGTCACCGGCAACAACGGTATCGAACAGCGGCTCTATCCCGTACACCGTCAGCATCAAGTTCACGAACCGACGTGGCTTATTGGTCACCAACCCCAGCCGGTGTCCTCGCGCTTTGAGGGTCTGCAATGTCTCCAAAGCGCCTGGGTACAAAATTGAATGTTCCGCACAGATCGGCTCATACACTTCCATAAATACCGAGAACAGTAACTTCGCTAACGGTGAATCCATGGTGATCATCGGATCACCGGTCGTTTGCCGAAGCGCACTCTCGACGAGCTTGCCAGCACCGTGACCGACCATCCGCTTCCCGGCCTCGAGCCCAACGCCTGGAAGTCCGGCGCGCGCAAGCGCAATATCCAATGCACGGGTGAGGTCAGGAGCACTGTCTACCAGGGTCCCGTCAAAATCGAACAGATAAGCCTGCATGCGTGGGGTCCAATCGAATTTAGAGGGAGCAAAACATACCATTGTTTGCGGTAACAGGCACCCAAGACCCTAGGCAATCAACCGGCTAGTCCTCTATGATCCGGTTTCAATCTTGAAGTTGGGCTTATGAACCGATCGCGTTATTTTCACCACCTTGCCACCTCAGTCTGCGTTCTCGCCTTGGGTGTCAGCAGTCAGATCCGTGCCTCTGAGCCATCTGCAGCCGATACAGATTGGGTGATTGATACCTCTGGAGCGTATTTGTGTGAGGGCTATTACAGTCCGCCGCCACTGCTGATCAACCCAGAGGATGAAACCCTAAACGCGGAAGCAGATACGACCGATTTTGATGGTGAAGATCGGGTCATTTTGACAGGTAACGCAGCACTGAATCGCGGTGACTTCCAACTGGAAGCCAATCGAATTTCCTTCCTAAATTCCACCGGCGATGGCGATGCAGAAGGCCGGATTTTTATCCGGCGACCCGGCAGTTTGCTGCGCGGCGAATCGGCGTCTGTCAACGTCAGAACCAATGCTTTTGATCTCAGAAATTCGTCGTTTGTCACCCCGAATAATCGGTTACGTGGTCAATCCGAATATGTCGTCGGAGCGCCCAACGGCGATCTTCGCGTCGTGAACGGCACGATGACTTTTTGTGCACCCGGCACGGATACGTGGGATCTCAAAGCGAAACAGATCTTTTTAAACGACTCGTCGGGCCGCGGCATCGCAAATCATGTCCTCGTACGCGTCAAAGAAGTGCCCATCTTTTACACACCAATCTTAGGTTTTCCGCTTGATGATCGGCGTCTCACAGGTTTTCTGTTTCCCAGCTACTCAGTCGGAACCACATCAGGGACAGAGATTGTCACGCCATTTTACTGGAACCTGAGTCCAACCTACGATCTACTATTGCAACCGCGATTTATGACGGCACGCGGCACTGCGATGGGGATCCACGGACGCTATCTATTCGAAGATTACAGCCTACTCGACATCAAAACTGAGCAATTGCCCAACGACCAAATTACCGACGCAGATCGCCATATTTCTCGCCTCGAGCTCTCCTCAGATCCCTCTAAAGCCGTGATCTGGAATGCGGTTTACGAAGACGCCTCGGATGTCGCCTATCAAAAAGATTTGGACAACTTTGCTGGAGTTTCCGATGAACATCAGTTGACTTCCTCTGTCGGCGCTTCGGTTCGTGGCAACAATTGGACAGCAAGCTGGATTGCGGATCGAGTGGATGTCATCGATCCAACGGTGACCGGAAATGCCGTGAAGTTTTCAAGGCAACCGAGCCTTACCGGTTCATGGGCGCACTACGGCGATTTGTATAATTTGAGTGCGTCAGGTGACATTACGGAGTTTACTCGGAACACCTCAGGACTGGCACCTGATCAGCCGTCAGAGGGCCGTCGCTTCTCATCGGATCTAAAAGCAGAGCGCCCATACTCTGCAACCTATGGCATCCTGACGCCCGCAGCATTGGGGTTCGCCTGATGGTCTGAAGCTACCACCTCAACCGGCACCTGTCAGGACAACAGCTACTTTGTCTATGGTGCATCCCTCGATGGCAGCTTAGTCTTCGAGAAACAAGGTGCCAAAGGTAGTCTGCACAACCTGATCCCTCGCGCCAAACTCTTGGTGCGCGAGCCTAATACGGACCCCACCGTTGTAAAGTTCGATACGCCTGACAGTACGGATACAGAGACAGTGGGTCAGATCTTCCTCGATAATCCGATCTCAGGTGGCGATTTTGTTGGTGACACCCGTGAACTGGCACTGTCGCTGACAAGCCGCGGCATCAACGCAGAGGGCAGCGAAACATACCGTATCACTGCCGGGCGCACGGTATTTTTAGCCGACCGGGATGTCACATTGTCAGGAACACCAGAGACCACGGAACAGGGTCCCTTAGTCATTGAGTCCAGTGTGCGATTGGGCCCAAACTTTGCGTGGAATACGCAATACCGGACTGTCGCAGACGGCGAGACCATGGACACTGCAACCACTGAGTTTAAATACCGCACCTCGGACACCAACTACATCACCAATCGATTTGTTTGGAATGATGAGGAAGCCACTCGAGCAGATCTCTACATTTCCCAGCAATTTGGAATGCAATGGCGGGCGCTTGCAGGGATTCAATGGGAACCCAACACCGAACAACGCGTGAATCAAGTCTTGGGTGTTGAATACGAAAGTTGCTGTTGGCGGATGGCTTTGGTGCATGCCTACGAACGTGAGCAAGCAGGAGAAACCAACAGCGGCAACTCAGTGAAGTTGCAGTTGGAACTCAAAGGCCTTGGTGCATTGGGTCGTGGCACAACAAATTTATTGGATCGTTTATTGGAAGATTATGAAGTTTCTGAAGCACGCTACTAAAACTCTGGCCGCCACGCTCCTCGGCGGCGCCATCCTCTGGCAAGGCGTCTCAGCAAATGTTTTAGATCGCATCGTCGCTGTAGTCGACTCAGGTGTAGTCCTTGAGAGTGATGTGAGGACACGGATCGATGACCTCGTCGCCCAAGCGCGCGATCGCGGTGGCGACGTCGAGGTCAACTCAGAGCTCCGCGCGCAGGTGCTCGAACGACTCATTCTTGAGCAAGCACAACTCGAAGTCGCCAAACGAGCCGGACTCCGCATCGATGATGCGCGCATCAACGAGACACTCTCGCAAATCGCAAAAAATCGCGATACGGATCTGTTGGGTCTAAAACAGGTCATCGAGGCAGAGGGTAAAAGTTTCCTCGCCTTCCGCAGTCAGATTGAGCGAGAGCTTCTCATCAATGCGGTCCGGGAGCGCGAAGTAAGAAGTCGTATCCGCATCAGCGACGGTGAGCTTCAGCGGTTTTTAGAAACCACCGGTGGCCAAATCAGTACAGCGCCTGAGCTCCTCCTGAGTCAGATTGTCGTCGGATTGCCGAATCGACCCAATGCAGAAGCCATTCAGGCTGCCGAACAAAAAGCGCTGCAAATTCGAGATGCACTTTTAAACGGCGGCGCATTTGGTCAATTGGCGGTGCGTTTTTCCGACGCCCCAGAAGCAAGCCAAGGTGGTGACCTCGGTTGGCGCAACATCCTCGAACTCAATCCGGTATTTGCCGATGCACTGCGCGATGCACAGAAAAATACACTGATCGGTCCGATTCGTTCACCGGGTGGCTTTCATCTAATCGCCGTTCGCGATCGTCGTGGTGACCAATCCGTGGTGGTGAAGGAATATCGGGCACGGCATATTCTGGTAAAACCTGATGCCATCCGATCGCCTCAAAAGGCGCAAGAGTTGGCCGAGAATATTCGTCGAGAGCGGCTTGGCGGGGCCGATTTCGCCGATCTCGCACGGCGGTTTTCGGAAGATCCCATTGAGTGCCGCCAAAGGTGGTGATCTCGGCTGGGTTCGTGCCGACCAGCTGGTCCCAGGTCGAATGTGATGACAACTTTGCCACTCAATACACTGAGTGAGGTCAGTGAGAGTCGCTTTGGTTTCCACCTCATTGAAGTACTCGATATACGGGATGCGGATATTTCCGAAGAGCAGCTCAAAAATCGAGCGCGGCGCATTTTGACCGAGCGAAAATTCAGTCAAGAACTCGATTCTTGGTTGCGCCAGGTGCGCGCTGACGCCTTTGTCGAGCTCAAATGACGCCACCGGTCGCCATCACGCCCGGTGATCCCGGCGGAATTGGCCCGGACATCTGCCTGCAAGCCGCACTCGATGGCACGCTCCATGGTGTGGTGCTCGCGGATCCTGAGCTCCTCAGCCATCGTGCCAAGCACTTGGGCCTACCTGTCAGTATTTGTGATGCGGACCATTACGATCCACATCGTACGCAAGGACGGCTGTATTGCGCGCCGATTGCGGCGGCTGACCCTGCAAACGTGCCGGGGATCTCTGATCCAATCAATGCCGGATATTGTTTGCAATCGCTCGACGCAGCACTACAAGGGATCGCAAATAACACCTACAGTGCATTAGTGACTGGCCCTCTCAACAAAGCCACGATTCGTAATGCGGGTTTTAGCCATTTCACCGGACATACCGAATATCTGCGCGATCATTTTGGACTTTCCGAGGTGGTGATGATGCTGGCCTCAAGCAGTTGCCGCGTCGCCTTGGTCACCACCCATCTGCCGCTCGCTGATGTCCCCAAGGCGATCACTCAAGAGAAACTGACCACAGTCATCGACATTGTGCGAGACAGCTTGATGCGGCAATTTGGTATCCAATATCCCCGCATCCAAGTCCTTGGACTGAATCCCCACGCCGGTGAAGAGGGGCATTTGGGCATGGAGGAGCAACAGACCATTACACCCGCACTTAAGGCCTATCGCGCACGGCATGCAGAACTTGCGCTCAATGGACCTGTACCTGCGGATACCGCCTTTACGCCAGCCATGCGAGCGCAAACCGACGCCTATATTGCCATGTACCATGATCAAGGATTACCTGTCGTGAAGTACGGGGGCTTTGGTGATGCGGTCAACATCACACTGGGCCTTCCCATCATACGCACCAGTGTCGATCATGGCACCGCGCTCTCAATCGCCGGCCAGGGCATCGCCTCTCCTGAGGGTTTAGTCTCAGCGATCCGCGAAGCGACACGATTGGCGGCAATACAAACAGACCCACGACCCACCGATTAAGAGTCGGTTACACTCAGCACTTTTGGGAATC
>JAGYIK010000068.1 GCA_018402605.1 Litorivicinus sp.
ATTCCCATGTGCTGGTCTCTTTGCCTGATCCACCGAAGCAGAGCCGATACCAACCGACACGAGAGTTACTCTACACCGCACTCACGCGGGCCAAGCAATCGGTCGCACTGTTCGCAAGTGAAGCGCAACTCGCGGCGGCTCTCGCCACCCCCACCCGGAGACACAGTTGTTTAGAACGCTTTTTAGCAATCGACTGACGCGTTAGACTGCACAGCCCCACAGACAACAATAAGGGTATGACGTGGATTTTGACGAGCAAGAACCGAATCCGGAAGGTGAACTGATCCTCCGTGTGATCGCACATCCGCGATTTACCAATGCCTTGGGTGATATCTATGCCGGCTGGCTTCTCGACCAAATGGATCAAGCGGCGGCACAGATTGCGATGCAAGCCAGCGGTGGTCGATGCGCAACGGTCTCGCTCGACAATGTCGACTTTGTTGCGCCAGTCCCGGTGGGATCTGAAGTTTCAATCTACGGGGAACTTGAAGATATTGGTCGTTCGTCAATGCAGATTCGCATCGAAGTCTGGATTACCGAGCACAACAAAGAAACCTATAAATCAACCGAAACACGGTTCGTGTTCGTTGCGATTGATGCCAACGGGCGAATTCGGCAAGTCCCCGGACACACCGCTTAAGGAAAGTCCCTCAGCCGAGGGGCACCAGTTTCGCGTACTGCATCACAAGCCACTTACTTCCGCCTTCGTCGAAACGTACTTGTACCTTCAACTGTGGGCCACTGCCCTCAAACCCGGTCACGATGCCCTCGCCGAACAACCCATGATCGACGCGTGATCCGACGCCAAACGCGAGGCCTTCATCCGTGGTGTCCTGCCATTGCTGGAAACGGGGGTGTCGCGATTGGCGCTCGACCGGCCGGGCGCCAAAACTGCTGGCGGAAAACGGCCGAGTCACCTGAGATTCAAGACGCACCTCTTCGATGCACTCTGAGGGGATTTCTTTGATGAATCGAGACAGCAATCCATAGTGATCGCGCCCGTTCAGCCTGCGCGATTCGGCATAGGTCACCGTCAGATGCGACATCGCACGGGTAATACCGACATAGGCCAGGCGACGTTCCTCTTCGAGACCACCGGGTGAGTCCATACTCATCCGGTGCGGAAAAAGCTCTTCCTCCGCACCCACCAAAAACACCTTCGGAAACTCCAATCCCTTCGCCGAGTGCAGGGTCATCAATTGCACCGCATCATCATCGGGATCCGCCTGCGTCTCGCCCGCATCGAGACTCGCTTGCGATAAAATTTGCAATAATACAGTGGTCTCTTCATCCTCGGGCTCAAACGCGCGGCACGCACTGGTAATTCATTTAAGTTATCGACCCGCGCTTGGCCCCCGCTCACCCTTCTCGGAGCCGTGGTACGCCAACAGACCACTTTTTTCGATCACATCGCGCGCCAGATCGGCAAGCTCAAGGGTCGACGCACGCTGATCTAAGGACGCTATCAAATCCGTAAAGCCAGCCACTGCGGTCTTTGCACGTCCGGATAAACCGCCCCCTGACATCAATCGTTGGCTCGCCTCCCAGAGACCACAACCCTCGTCGCGTGCGGTCTCACGAATCTGCTCAACAGTTCGCTCACCGATCCCTCGCGGTGGCACATTAATGACCCGCTCAAACGCCGTATCGTCTAAACGATTCTGCACCAATCGGAGATACATCAGCGCATTTTTGATCTCGAGTCGCTCATAGAACCGCTGGCCGCCATAGATGCGATAGGGCACGGCAGCACGTAATAACGCGTCCTCAAGCACTCGAGATTGCGCGTTCGAACGATACAAAATAGCAAGCTCAGCATACTGACCGCCCTGATCCACATGTGCAGTGATCCGATTGGCAACAAATCGCGCTTCGTCTTGCTCGTTAAAGGCGGCATAGAGCGCAATCGGCTCCCCCTGCCCTTGATCGGTCCACAACTCTTTGCCAAGCCGATCCGTGTTATTTGAAATCACGGCATTCGCAGCGCGCAAAATCACCTCAGTCGAGCGGTAGTTTTGCTCCAAACGAATCGTTTGCACCGGCGCAAAATCGCTGGTAAATCGATGAATGTTCTCGATCCGTGCGCCACGCCATGCATAGATTGACTGATCGTCGTCCCCAACCGCCATGACGGCAGTTTGTGGGCCGGCCAATAACCGCACCCATGCGTATTGAATGCTATTGGTATCCTGAAACTCATCGATTAAAAGGTGCTGAAATCGCGTTTGATAATGGGATAGGAGCGCCGGATGGTCACGCAGCGTCTCAAAAGTTCGCAGTAAGAGTTCACCAAAATCCACGAGGTTTTGCGCCCGACATTGACGGTCATACTCGGCATAGAGCGACACCAGTGTGTCGTGATAATAATCCCGACCCGTTTGCAGGTGCTCAGGTCGTTGACCCTCGTCTTTACAACCATTGATAAATCCGGCCACCCCACGGGGTTTGAATTTCGCATCATCGAGCTGACGCTCTGCGATCATCCGCTTCAACATCCGTGTCTGATCGTCAGAATCAAGGATCAGAAATTGCTCTGAGAGCCCGGCATCTTTCCAATGCGCGCGCAAAAAACGATGCGCCAAACCATGAAAGGTTCCGACCCACATCTGATGTAACGATCTACCGACGGCGTGCTCTAGGCGCTCACGCATTTCACGTGCTGCTTTATTCGTAAAGGTCACCGCCAAGAGCGCATGAGGCGACAAGTGATGCTCACGCATCAGGTGCGCCATTCGCTCCACAAGCACCCGTGTCTTTCCAGATCCAGCGCCGGCAATGACAAGCAAGTTCGCAGCCGGTGCAGTCACCGCTTCGATTTGAGGGGGGTTTAATTGCATAGGGGAAGTGTAGCCGCTTTGTGCCAAGGCCTACAGGTGTTCGGTATGAAGAATCAGAGATTAGAGACGATTAAGAAAAAGACATGTCGGGGGCGAACTGCCCCAGACACATCCCATGGTGGTTAGGCTCTCAGATCAAACCGATCTGCATCCATGACCTTGTTCCATGCGTTGATGAAGTCTTTGACGAATTTGTCTTGACCATCATTTTGCGCATAGACCTCAGCAATGGCGCGAAGCTCGGAATTTGAACCGAATACCAAATCAGTGCGAGACGCTGTGCGCTCAACCTGACCCGTTTTACGATTCTTCGCTTCGTAGCTATTAAAGCCCGTTGATTTCCACTCCACGTCCATCGACAACAAGGTCTTGAACCAGGTGTTATCGAGCTTCGTGCCATCAGTCCAAACACCCTGTCCTGAATGACTGACGCCCAACGAGCGCAATCCAGCAACCAACACCGTCATTTCTTTTGGTGACAGGCCGAGCAATTGCGCCTTATCGAGCATCATTTCTTCAGGGCTGACTGCGAACTCTTTTTCGCTGTAGTTTCTGAAGCCATCCGCGCGTGGCTCAAGCAGTGCAAATGAATCGACATCTGTATGCTCTTGCGTAGTATCGCCACGGCCTGTTGTTACAGGCACTTTGGCACCACTGGCTTTCTCGATCGCCATCGCACCCGCGATGATGATCACATCGGCAACGCTTGCACCGGTTTGTGATGCAACGCCTTCATAGGCGCTCAGTACCTTGGCTAATTGCGCAGGCTTATTCGCCGCCCAATCTTTCTGAGGAGCCAAACGGATCCGCGCACCATTCGCACCACCACGCAGGTCTGATCCACGGAACGTACTCGCGCTCGCCCATGCGGTTTCGACCATCTCAGTGATGCTCAAGCCTGTGGACTCGAGTGCTTTCTTCACAGACGCCACATCCGAATCACTCAGTGTCTTGCCTGCTGGAACTGGATCTTGCCAAATGTACTCTGCATCTTTGTAATCACCTGCGACATAGTTGGTCTTTGGACCCATGTCACGGTGCAACAACTTAAACCATGCGCGCGCAAAGGCTTCACCAAACTCTGCTGGGTTCGCCAGGAACCGCTCAGAGATTGCGCGATATGCCGGATCAACCTTCAAAGCCAAATCCGCAGTCGTCATCATCGGAGTGACCTTGGTGCTGCCATCGACTTCGGGTGCCAAATCGGCCTCGTCAATATCCACTGGATGCCAAATGTGGGCGCCAGCTGGTGATTTGGTCAGCTTCCACTCGTATTTGAACAGCAACTCAAGGTAACCCATATCCCACTGTGTTGGGTTACTCGTCCAAGGACCTTCGATACCGCTGGTAATGGTATCCACACCCTTTCCTGACTTATGACTGCTTAACCAACCAAAGCCCATCGCTTCAATCGGCGCACCTTCAGGCTCTGGGCCTACTGCATCCGCAGGACCATTACCGTGCGACTTACCGAATGTATGACCGCCGGCAACCAGCGCAACAGTCTCTTCATCGTTCATCGCCATCCGGCCAAAGGTTTCGCGGATATCTTGCGCAGAAAGCGCTGGATCCGGGTTGGCGTTTGGACCTTCTGGATTCACGTAGATCAGACCCATCTGCACCGCAGCCAGAGGGTTCTCGAGATCTTGACGCGTACCGCCATAACGCTTGTCACCAAGCCACTCATCTTCCGCACCCCAGTAAATATCTTTCTCTGGATGCCAAATATCATCACGACCCAGTGCGGTACCGTGGTTCGGTCCACCCATGTCTTCAACGGCCACGTTACCAGCCATCACCAACAGATCGGCCCAGCTCAATTTACTGCCGTACTTCTCTTTGATTGGCCACAACAAACGGCGTGCCTTATCGAGGTTACCGTTATCCGGCCAGCTGTTCAGCGGCGCAAAACGCTGTGCGCCAGTGCCCGCGCCTCCGCGGCCATCGCCGGTCCGGTACGTACCGGCCGCGTGCCAGGTCATCCGGATAAAGAATGGCCCGTAGTGACCGTAATCCGCTGGCCACCAGTCTTGGCTATCGCGCATTACTTTTTTCAGATCGGCTTTGACCGCGTTGATATCGAGTGATTTCACTGCGTCGCGGTAATTTTCACCATGGACCGGATTACTTTTCACATCATGCTGACGCAGGATGTCGAGGTTCAATTGATTCGGCCACCAGTCTTTATTCTGTGTGCCCGTGTTTGGCGTGGTGTTAGAACCATGCATGAAGGGACACTGTGCTGTTTCTGACATATTACTACTCCTTGGGTTTTGCGCGTTTGAGCCACCTCTCTCAAACACGCAGGGATTGAACCTCGCAATCTATCCATGACAAATCAATTGTATAGTTAAATTTAGCAATGGCTTAGATTGGCTTTGTCTATTCCTCAAGACTGGCCTGATAGTTGGGGCTCTTCGACTGCTTTTAAAGCACGCAATCTGTGTTCAGCATCGGGGCTCATGCGTCAAAATATCCAGTTCTTGAGTCCGTCGCCCCGCACCCCCATAGTGAGCTTTGATACCCAATTGTGAAAACCACATGACCGACTCCAGCTCTCCCACAAACAATCCCACGTCCTCAGCTCGGAAACCAATCGACTGGCAGAATCCCGAATACTATGACCGCGAGATACTGCAAAACGAGCTCGAACGGGTGTTTGATGTCTGTCATGGGTGTCGGCGATGCTTAAGTCTCTGTGAATCGTTTCCAACACTGTTCGATTTAATCGATGACTCTGCGACGATGGAGGTCGACGGAGTCGATCCTGCCAACTATCAACAGGTGGTCGATGAGTGCTATCTCTGCGACATGTGCTATGTCTCAAAATGTCCGTATGTGCCACCCCATGAGCTTGCCATCGATTTCCCACACCTCATGCTGCAGGCGAAAGCCGTTGCGCATCGCGAGCACGGCATGGCGCTTCGTGATCAGGTCCTCTCTGACACGGACCGTCTTGGCAAACTCGCAGGCATTCCGGTCATTACCGAGACCGTCAACGCAGTCAGCCAATGGAAACCCGTCAGACAAGCCACTGAAAAACTCCTCGGCGTCCACGCCGATGCATGGTTACCCGAGTTTGCACCGAAAACGCTCCGGCAAATGATCAAGGCATCGACTGTTTTCGAAGTGCGTGATGGCCAACGTACGCCGGGAAAGGTGGCGATTTTTGCGACCTGTTACATCAACTATAACGAACCGAGCATCGGCCAAGATTTGATCCGTATCCTTGAGCACAACACCATTCCCTGGGTTGTTGCAGAGAAAGAGGTCTGTTGTGGCATGCCGAAGTTGGAGCAGGGCGATCTCGAGGCTGTTGATCGCGTCAAACGCATCAATATTCCA
>JAGYIK010000069.1 GCA_018402605.1 Litorivicinus sp.
ATTTTTGAATCTATTCTTTGGCTCGAAGCTGAAGACCATGCCGCCGAAGTTGGTGTCTGATGATGGCCGGTATGTCGTGATTCGGCCCCTAGCCTACTGCAAAGAGGCGGACATTGCTGCCTTTGCAGAGGAGCAGGGGTTCCCCATCATCCCGTGCAATCTCTGTGGCTCACAACCGAATCTCAAGCGCGCCGAAATCAAGGCCATGATTCAAGAGTGGGAAAGGCGTTTTCCGGGTCGTGTTGAGAATTTGTTTCGGGGATTACAAAACGTCGTGCCGTCGCATCTTTTAGATACTGAATTGTTCGCGTTTGAGAGTTTGCCGCCCGATGAGCTCCTGGCTTTCCGGCAGGCACATCCGTTGCCTGATGATGCGGAAATACGTGAAGCATTAGCGGAAGAAGAGCTGAATCCGTGGGTGGCTCCGGTCGAAAACGAGACGACTCAGCTCATCATGACGACAGGTGTCAGTGTCCAAACACCATAGCCACCAATCAGTGCGCCAGATCCCCTGCGCACCCAGTGACTCTGCAGGGAAAACTTGACTCGCGCACTGAGATAGCCTGCGCCAAGAATAGCCGGAAGGGTGCCCAAACCAAATAGGAACATTTGGGTTCCCGCCTGCCCCGCATGACCAGTTGATGCGGACCATAAAAGTGCAGAGTAAACCAATCCGCAGGGCAGAAAGCCCCAGGCAAGACCATACTTGAATGCGTTGGCTTTTGAATCGGGTGTGGCTTGCGATCGAAGCCGGTTCACCCAGGGCGAAATAAAGCGTTCCCCAAGGCGTTCGAGCCGGCTTAAACCGCGCCAGAGATCACTGATCCAGAGACCCATAGCGATCAGGATGGCACCTGCCATCAGCCGAAAGACGACGGTCAATACCTCATGATCGGCGCGAAGCCACCCACCGAGCATGCCAAATGTCACACCAAGCACTGTGTAGGACAGTACGCGGCCTGCAGATGCGGATCCAATGAGTGACCAAAAGATGGCGCCTTGGCGCTTGGATTCGGGCACGGATAGACTAAATGCAGCGGTGATCCCCCCGCACATGACCAAACAGTGTGCCGACCCAAAGAGGCCGATCAACAGTGCAGCACCGGCACCAATCGGATCTGTACATAGCGCATCAATCATCCGTCGATCGGGTTCGATTGCGGTCTTGTTCAATGGCTCGTCGGTGCAGCTCATCGTCGTCATCAAACAAGAACTCATTGGCTGAGCGCTCCAGATCGTCGAATTGTTTGGTTTTCACTGCCCAGCGAAATGCCCAGATGGCGAGCGCCAATAACATGATCGACAGTGGAATGAGGACATAGATCACACTCATGACAGTTTCTTTAGCCTCAACGCATTCGTGATCACAAATAAGCTGGATGCAGACATCCCAATGGCTGCGAGCCAGGGTGGAACAAAGCCAGCCACCGCAAAGGGTACCGCGACCAGGTTATACATTAACACCCAAAACAAACTTTGCTTGATCACCCTGCGACTTCGCAATGCATGCTGTCGCAGGTCCAATAATGACTTGAGGTTGGGTGCCAACAAGACAACGCCCGCTGAGAGGCGTGTCAGATCCGAGGCTTGAGCAAAGGTCACACTCCCGTTCGCTGATGCGAGGACTGGTGCGTCATTGAGCCCATCACCGACCATGACCTTGGAGACGGGGATTGCCGAGAGGGCCTCGACCTTGGCCTCTGGTGAGAGCTCCGCTTGCCAATGCGTGATCCCGAGTTGCTCTGCGATGGCTTGTACGCGCCTGCTGTGATCACCACTCAAAAGCGAAATTTCAATGCCCTGTGCTCTGAGCGCCTGAAGCGTCTCGACGGCATCCGCGCGTACCTCGTCATCGAGCGCGACTGACAAAACAGGGGCGTCTTGACGGCACAAGGTGATCGACAAGTGATTGGAGTGACCCTCTAGGGCTTCGGAATCTGTCGATCGTCGAACGGAATACGCAATGCCGTCGCGTTCGCCCTGTATGCCAATTCCGGGGATTTGTGTGGTTTGTGTCATGGTCTGTGGCGGAATGTCGCGAAATGCCTGTGCGATCGGATGCGGCGAATTCGCCTCAAGTCCACTGAGGAGTGCGAGGGCCTCTTCTACTTCGGTGTTTGGGTCTAACTGACGCGTCGCTTTAATCGCAAAGCGCCCCTCGGTCAGTGTTCCGGTCTTGTCAAACACCCAGTGTGTGGCGCGAGCAAAGGCAAGCAGATGGGTCGGATTGAGGAGCAAAATCCCCGCCTGCCGAAGGGTTCGAATGGTCACGGTCCAGGCTGTCGGGATGGCCAATGAGAGTGCGCAAGGGCAGGTCACAACCAAGACAGACAGTGCGTATTCAAACGCCTTGACCGGGTCGGTTGACCACCAAATGACGAGTGTGAATCCTGAAACTGAGAGCACAGCGGCGATAAACCAGCGGATGAGCGGCTCTGTCCATCGCGCCTCAGGTGCATCGACCTGCTCAGCTTGACGAGCCAGGTGCTCAAGCTTACCGAGGAATGCATTTTTACCGATGCGTAGAACCGTCGCATTGATGCTGGTTGGTCCGTTCACCGATCCGGCAAGGATTTCGTCGCCGGCGACGATTTTACGTTGCTGAAACTCGCCGGTGAGCGCCTGTGTGTCGACCGATCCCGTTTCTGAAACCAGGCACAGATCCACAGGCGCTTGTTGTGCTGCCGCCAGTTGGATTTGATCACCGGGTCGAAGTGCGGCGACTGGGACCTGTTCATACTGTCCATCGGCGCGTTGCCGAGCCAAGGTCATTGGCATTGGTCGCGACTCAACCGGCGTATCCAGCACTTGGTGACGCGCTTGCATTTCGAGATATCGGCCGGTCAGGAGAAAGAGAGCAAACATGGAGACGGAGTCAAAATAGACCTCGCCCACACCAATGACAGTTGCGATGATGGAAGCACTCCATGCCAATGACAACGCAAGTGCGACAGGGACATCCATACCGAGGTGACGGTGTCTTAGATCGCGAACAGCACCAATAAAAAAGGGTTGTGCTGCATAAAGCATCACAGGAATTGAGACCAGTAATGAGACCCAGCGAAGGAAGTGCCGTTGGTCTGCCTCAATAAATGAGGCCTCCCCGATATACAAAGCGGCTGCAAACATCATAACTTGCATGGTGCCAAGGCCCGCGACACCGATGCGTTTGAGAAGACTTTTCCGCTCTTTTTTGCGTTGTCGCGAGGCGGCCTCATCGGTCAGTAGGGTGGCCGTGTAGCCCAGTTGATCGAGTCGTCCGAGGACCTCAGAGAGTTTGACTTCGCTCGGTCGCCACCGAAGTGTCAGTGTACGGCGACCCAGATGAGCGTGACTTTGAGTGACACCCGCTGTTGCACTGAGAACGCGCTCCAGTAACCAGGTACAGGCTGCGCAGCGTATTTGACTGATCGACAGCTCGATCTCTCGGTGGCTCTCGTCAAGGGCGAGGGAGTGGGCACTGAGAAACTCTGGATCGTCAAACAGTGTCCAATGCGTCTGATCCTCAGGCCGCGGTGAGGGCTGATCACGGTATTGATAAAAGGATTCAAGTCCTTGGGCGGTTATCCAATCCAGAGCACCCGCACAACCATGGCAACACAGACTCTGCTCTTGGCCCTCGTGCGAGCGATAGACAACGGTCTCTGGTTCGCAGTGTTCGCCGCAATGGAAGCACGCCTTTGGCTCAAGGAGCAATGTAGGTCGGTCCCGCCAGCGGCAATCCGATGCGTTCGACAATTCGCCAGGTTCCATCTGGCGAAATCAATTCGATATTCCATGCGCCCTCACGCATCGATGGAATCGATGCTTGGAAGAAGCCTGGCTTAATCGCCGTCAACGTAAACGGTTGGTCATCTCGGGCAAAGGTTGGGCTGCGCAGCGCACCTTCGATACGCGCAACCGGCTCAGCTTGACCGAACTCCATCATTAATAGGATGTCGCCTGTGATCTCATCCATGGTCACCAGCCCACTGATACCCATGGTTTTTGCCACCTCGTCACGGGCTTTGTTTTCGTTATAGAGGACGCCCTCTCGGTAGTAGTCATCCGTGACAAGTCCATCACTCGTCTTGATGGCGACACCAAGCATACTAAAGCCAACAACCATGGCTGTTGCGATTGGCGCCATGAAAAGCCAGGGCCAGGGTTCTTTGTACCAGGGTTTGGATTCACTCATTGCCAGCGGTCCGGTCCTATAAACGTTGATTCGATCAGCACTTCATTCTTGGCATCTTTGGATGGCTCAATACGGAAGGCAAGGGGTAGTCTTGACGATACGACGAGATCTGGAGCCATTTGCACTTGATACACCACGACGCGGGTTTGTCCGGGAGATAAAGCGAGCTCTCCAGGTCCCACGAGGCGAGCACCAGGCCGTCCGGTCAGGTTCACTTCGTAGATTTCATCAAAAGATGTCTTGTTAAAGATGGTGAGGGTGTAGCTATTTTCAATGTCGCCTGTACGGGTTTCGTTAAACAAGGCACCTCGGTCTCGCGCGATTTTCGCATCGACTGTACTCCGATGCGTTAAGGCATAACCAAAGGCCACGCACATGACCAGCATTGCAGCGCCGTAACCGAGCAAACGTGGACGGATCCAATGCGTTTTGCCACCTTTGAGCTCATGCTCTGTCGCATAGCGCACCAATCCACGGTCGTAGCCCATTTTGTCCATGACAGAGTCACAGGCATCAATACAGAGGGCACATTGGATACACTCATATTGGAGTCCATCTCGGATATCGATCCCCGTTGGGCAGACTTGAACGCAGAGCCCACAATCGATGCAATCGCCTTGGGAGTGATCTGCCGCTTGCCCCCGTTTTCGCCCGCCGCGTGGTTCGCCACGGTCGAGGTCGTAGGCGACGTTGAGTGTGTCTTTGTCGAACATGACCGATTGAAAGCGTGCGTAGGGGCACATGTGGATACAGACTTTTTCCCGCATGAAACCGGCATTGACATAGGTTGCAGCGGTGAATAATCCAATCCAGAGATAGGCCGCGATGGATGCCTGTCCGGTCCAGTGGTCGATCACCAGTTCTCGAGCGGGGATGAAGTAGGCGACGAAGGTGAACCCTGTGGCCCAGGCGACAGCAAACCACAGGCCGTGTTTCAGCACCTTCTTTCGCAGTTTACGGACACTGAAGTCTGCCTTATCGAGTTTAATACGCGCATTGCGATCGCCTTCGGCAAATCGCTCGGCCCACATAAAAATCTGAGTCCAGACAGTCTGAGGGCAGGTGAAGCCACACCACACGCGTCCGGCAAACACAGTGACAAAAAATAAGCCAAAGGCGCAAATGATGAGTAACCACGAGAGCAATATCAGGTCTTGTGGCCAGAAGGTTGCACCGAACACGAAGAATTGACGATCGGGTAGGTTGAACCAGACCATCGGACGGTCACCCCAGTTTAACCAGGGGATCAGAAAGTACATGCCGAGCAGGAAGATTCCTGAATAGAGACGGATACTCTGAAAGAAACCCGACGTGCCCCGGGTATAGATACCTTGTTGTGTTTGATAGGCCGGAACTGCGCGGTGAGCGAGGCGCTCACCGGCTTCGTCGACGACCTCAACCGTTGGGATTCGGTCGTTCATACTGTCAAGGCTGTTGGCTCAAGCTGTAAACATAGGCGGTTAACAGGTGCACCTTGTCTTCCCCCAACCGCGGCAATTGCGCAGGCATGACGCCCTGGCGACCGTGCCGTAATGTCAGTTTCACAGACTCAAGAATTGTCAGGTTCGGCGCCTTATAGAGCCAGATGTCATCGGTCAGATTTGGCGCGCCCAGTGCATGCATGCCTTCCCCAGATGGTAGATGACATGCAGCGCAGTACGTTTGGTAGTGAACCTGTCCCTTGGCGGCCAGTGCCTCGTCATGGGCGCGTCCCGACAGGCTGACCACGTAATGCGATGTTTCTTCAATTCCCACATCACCCAAAATACTCTGCCAAGCAGGCATATTCGCGATGCGACCCACGTTCAGAGACGTCTTGATTTGGTCTGGGGAGCCACCGTACAGCCAGTCGGCATCGGTGAGGTCGGGGAAGCCATAAGCGCCCCGGCCGCCTGATCCGTGACAGACCGCGCAATTATTCGAAAACAGCCGCCCACCCACTTCGAGTGC
>JAGYIK010000007.1 GCA_018402605.1 Litorivicinus sp.
ATCGAGCAGTGCGGTAGCCGCCACCATACCTTCCTGACAAAACGCTTCGATCGCACTGCGGCGAGTCGTCTTCACTTTACCTCGGCAATGACGCAACTCGGCTACTACGACGGCGACTATGAAGCCAGTTATCTCGAACTCGCCCAGTTCCTGACCGAGCATGGCGCCAACACCAAAGATGATCTCGCGCAGCTGTGGCGCCGCATTGTGTTCTACATCGCCATTTCCAATACTGATGACCATCTCCGCAACCACGGTTTCATCTACCATCGGGGAGGCTGGTTGTTATCTCCGGCCTACGATATCAATCCGGTGACACCTGCAAACGGATTGCATCTCAATATCACCGACAGCGAAAATCGCTTGGAATACAAACTGGCGATGGACGTTATCGAATTCTTTCAGCTTGACCGCTGGCAGGCCGAAAAAATTAAAGATGAAGTGCTTGCCAGCGTTGGCAAATGGAGGGCTCAAGCAAGCGCCATTGGGCTCGGCCGAAGCGAGCAAAATCTCATGGAACCAGCATTTAATCTTTGATCCGGACTTTTGCGCATTGCCCCCGGCGGAAGGCAAAACCGAAATCCAACTGTATCCATCTGATATGGAAAGTGTCGCATGGCTGCAGAAACACTGTTTTAAGTGAGGTGACTGGGATCAGGAATCACGACACATTCGGATCCGCGTCTGGCCTGACTTTGCTAGGTGATGGTCTCTCACCGGGTAGCTGTACCACTTGGCAACACAAAGGCATCGACCGACCGGATGTTGGGTGCTTCTTCGAATCCCCGCTTCACGTCGCGCTCACGCTTGGTCGATACCATCGCAACTCAAGGCACATTTCGGCGCTTTGATTGCGAGAATGCGTTGGACGAGTTCGCCGAACAACCGATACTCAGACGCCAGTGCCGACGAATCTCGCCAGACCAATCCAATCGTCCGACTGACTGGGGCACCCGACAAAGGTATCGCTTTCACATCCGATCGCGGGTCCACCTCGGACTGAACATAGAGTGCGGGCATCAGCGATATACCGCCCCCAAGCGCCACCATATGACGAATGGCGTCCAAGCTGGTCCCTTCGTAATCGTGCGACAGTTGAGCGCCAACCAGACGACACACTTCCGAGGTCTGGTCGTATAAACGATGTCCAGTCTGCAATGAAAGCAACTTTTGATTACTGAGATCCGCCGGACTCACTGTGGCCTGCTGCGCGAATGGGTGATCAGCCGCAGTCACCACAAACAAAGGCTCGGTGACCAATGGGTACTCAGTCAAACCAGACCGACCCTGGGGCAACACGAAAAACAGAATATCCAAGGCGCCCGCTTCAAGTTGATCAAGCAAGACATGTTCTGAGTCCTCGCGTGTGTAGAAGCCAAGATCCGCATGGTGTGCTCGTAAATCAGGAAGAATCAGCGGCAGCAGGTAGGAACCGAGCGCTTGAACAACACCAATTTTTAGCGTGCCGTTCAAACCATGCCCCTGAACGCGCACCAGCATCTGAATCTCTTCTAATTCTCGAAACATCGCACGGGCCTTGGCCACAACAGCGACCCCAAGCTCTGTCATCAGTACGTTGGTGCGGGATCGCTCAACTAAAGTGACACCGCCAAGTCGGCGTTCGAGCTCTGCCAACTGAGCACTCAAGGTGGGTTGTGTGACATGGCATTGCTCAGCTGCTCGCCGAAAATTGAGGTGATCAGAAATCGCGACCAAATAGCGCAGTTGTTGTAGAGACGGCAAATGTCCTCCTATGTCATAGAGCGATTCTATGAGATATTTGCCGAAATTCAATTGGAAGCTTTGCGTCCACGCCGTCAGGATTCGACTGTAGTCGTATTCGATGCTAAAAATATGCGCAACCGATTGCGCGTGAAGATAAAAAAGCAACGATACATGCGGCACAAACGATTGATGATAGAAACGCCTAACCTGAGTTAGATAATCAGCTGCCAACGATGATAACAATGAGAAAAAGGCCAACTACCCCATGAGTCTGGTGACCGACACAACACAGCAAACGCCAGAACAACAAATTCAGTGGCTATCGGTGATTTGGTCGGCGGGGCTTTTTGTGCTCGCGTTGATCTATCTGGTTCCTCTCACTGAGCCGGTGCGATTAACCGTCGATTGGCTGCCTGCGCTCGGTATCAATTTAACGTTTTACATCGATGGGTTGAGCAGGATGTTCATCCTGCTCATTACAGGTATTGGCGCTTTTATCTTCCTATTCTCCGGAAACTATCTGCATGGGCATCCGCATTTCGAGCGATTCTTTCTGTACCTGCATCTGTTTATGCTGGCCATGCTCGGTGTTGTGGTCGCAGATAACCTCATCACGCTATTCATTTTTTGGGAGCTCACAAGCTTCACCTCGTATTTGCTGATCGGTTTTTCGCATCAATCGGCTAAATCGAGACGCGCGGCACTTCAAGGGCTATTGGTGACGGGTGCGGGCGGCCTGTGTTTACTTGCTGGCTTAGTGTTGATGGGGCTCGCAAGTGGCTCCTTCACCCTGTCCGAAATCCTATCCGACTCGCAAACACTGCATGATCATCCTTGGGCGCCCGCCATCATCATTTTGGTTGGCCTAGGCGCCCTGACCAAATCCGCGCAATTTCCGTTTCACTTCTGGCTACCCAATGCCATGGAGGCACCCACACCCGTCAGTGCATTTTTACACTCAGCAACCATGGTGAAAGCAGGCATCTATTTGCTTGCGCGACTGCACCCTGAACTCTCCGAAGCCGAACTTTGGATGCCACTCCTTGCGACATCGGGTGCGATTACAGCCGTGCTCGGCGCAGTCCTTGCGTTGAAGCAGCGTGATCTGAAGAAGATGCTCGCCTACACCACGCTGATGGCACTTGGCACCCTGACAGCGCTGTTGAGCCAACCGAATGAGGCTGTTTTTGCCGCTGCGATGACATTTTTGGTGGCCCATGCACTCTACAAAGCAACGCTGTTTTTGAGCGTCGGGGCAATTGATCACACACTCGGCTCGAAGACCTATGCCACCGTCCAAGGCCTCTGGCAACGCCATCGATTATTTGCCTTAGCGTGGCTACTCGCCTTGCTGTCGCTCGCAGGGCTTGCCGCCAGCGCTTTAGTTTCATCGGCAAGGAGCTTTTATACGACGGATTACTGGAAAGCGTCGACCGCATCGTTTTTGGCTGATGACGGCCTTGCTTGTCGCCAATGCCATCATGGTTGCGATCGCATGGTCGCTTACAATCCGGATCCTGAAGAAACACCCCTCGGCTCAAGCGACCCAATCGCGCGACCTGAAATCTACGGTCCTATCGTGATGGCGCTGGCGGGGATTGTTCTGCGGCATCGCCCCCAATGGATCGACATCCCTAATCCCGCGACATCCTCGGTGGCATCAGTGTGGATGCACGCAATGCAATCCTGCCGATGGGCCTTTGGCATGGTGTCAACTAGCGCTCCGGGCTCAGTCTTGTCACAGTGGCTTTGGTGGGATTCTCGGGCGCTACCATGCGCGCATTTACCGCATCCAATCGCACCCATTGGATCTCATTCGATGCCGGTTGGGATCGTTCCTCAAAGGGTTCGTTGCCTTCTCCGAGGGTTGACCAATCGGATGCAAACCAATCGCTTGTCAACGGACCTTCATGGATTCTTGCAACACTCACTGCCCTTGGGGTGATGGTCATTTCAGTCATGAGCTGGCCCGAGTGGCGCTGGGAAGCGCCTCCTTTGAAGCTGTGGTTGATTGCCGCGCTCATCTGTTCGGGAACCGTGTTGTCATTGATCGCGCAATCACGAATCGCCGCTATTACCGGCCTCGGCGTGGTGGGCATTGGCGTGGCCCTCGTCTTTATTCTGTTCGGCGCCTGATGGGCGATTACTCAGTTACTGGTCGAGACACCATCGTCCTGATCGCTGTGGCGCTCTTTGCACTTTCTCTCCCCAAGCGTGAGGGGCCGCGACTCAGCCATGCGGTTCTATCACTCTCGGTGGGTCTCCTGATTAGCATGACCTTGTGGGGCATTTTGCCACACCACTCGACCGCAGTCTGACGACCTATTTTGAGCAGTCGAGTTTGGCCAGACGCCTTCGGCCGAAACATCGTCATTCTTGTTGATTTCGGGCGCTTGACACATTCGGGGGAGATTGCTGTGGTGCTGACAGCGCCATCAGGGCCATCGCCCTGTTACGTGATATGAAGGTACGTCGTCGATGAACTCGCTAATCTAAGGTGGGCGCCAATCTACTGTTCGGTATTTTATTGGTCTTCTCGATCTTCATGTTGTTGCGTGGACAATGAGCCAGGCGGTGGGTTCATTGGCGGTCTTATCGGTCTGTTGCCTTTATCGTCTACGCGATGGTGAAAACATCAAAGCAACCGCGCCGTATTGGAACCTGGAATATCTCGCCGTATTCGGACTTGCTGTTGCGCTGTTTGCCGGACTGATGGGTCCGATGTTCGACGACGGCTTATTCGCTGGACAATGGTTATTTGTCGGTGCTACCGAGACCTCGAAGGTTGGCCGTTATCCTCGGTATCTGTTTGATATTGGCGTGTATTTCACCGTGCTCGGCGCGATTGTGGCGCTGGTTCTTGAGATGGAGCGACATTTATAATGGAAGCACTGCTTGCTGGATTGATCGGCCTCTTATTCGCAGCCGCCCTCTATCAAATGTTGTCAGGGCACTTTTTACGCTTCTTACTCCGACTCGTCTTAATTTCCAACGCCGCCACCCCTAACCGTTTTCGTATCAGGTCGACCTCACCATTGGTGCCGCACCCCTGGTGCCAATCGGTGCCGATGCCCCCTTGTCTGAGGTGGCCAATGCACTGCCACAAGCATTGGTCCTGACCGCGATCGTTATTGGTTTGGGACTGTTTGCATTTACGCTATTTTTGGCTATTCGCACATTTAGACGGCTCGGCCACCTGAATGCCAATGCTGCATTGCCCAATCGGACACCAACCCCGGGACCACGCGCATGAGTCCGATTTTGTGGCCGATTCTCATTCCTTTACTCGGGGCCATCCTCTGCTTTGCGACGCGCCGCACCGGTCTTGATCGGCCACTTTCGGTTGTCGCAGCACTGGCGCATACGATCGCATCGATTCTGTTGCTGGTGCATGTCTCCGACGGCCAAATTATTGCGGTGCAGCTCGGCGACTGGCCGGCGCCTTTTGGGATCACCATGGTTGCTGATGGACTCGCGGCCGCCATGACGCTGATCACTGGCATCACAGGGCTTGCGGTTGCGATTTACAGCCTCTCGGATGTCGGACAGCGCGGCTGTTTCTCGGGATTCCATGCGCTCTTTCAAATGTTGCTTGCCGGAGTGACCGGCGCGTTCTTAACGGGCGATTTATTCAACCTCTATGTCTGGTTTGAGGTGATGCTGATCTCATCCTTTGGCCTCTTAGTGCTCAACAAGCGCCCAGAGACGCTTCGCGGTGCGATGCCTTATGTGGCTCTCAACCTCATCTCAACCATTTTCTTCCTGACTGCAGTTGGCCTTCTGTATGGTTTGACCGGCAGCCTGAATATGGCGCATCTGCGTGTCACTCTCGATACAATTGAGCCCTCGATGACGCTCTCGTGGGTGACCTTGTTGTTGTTGCTCGCATTTGGCATCAAGTCAGCGGTCTTCCCGCTATTTTTCTGGTTGCCCTCTGCATACCACACACCAGCGTTCTCGGTCTCCGCCGTCTTCGCAGGTCTCCTCACAAAAGTGGGGGTCTATGCGCTGATTCGCGTATTCACCCTGATTCTGCCCTTGGATCCACTATTTGCTGACATCCTGTTGTGGTGCGCGCTTGCGACGATGTTTGTTGGCGTGATTGGGGCTGCGGCGCAACAAGAAGTTCGGCAAATCCTGTCGTTTCATATTGTCAGCCAGATCGGTTACATGATTCTTGGCTTGGCTCTCAATAGCCGACTCGCGTTGATTGGCTCGATGTTCTATCTGATTCACCACATCATTGTGAAAGCCAACCTGTTTTTGATCGCCGGCGCCATGCATCGCATCACCGGAAGCAGTCATCTGAAATCGATTGGTGGTCTGTACCACGCAAGGCCAGTGCTTGCAGTGCTATTCTTGATCCCCGCGTTTTCACTTGCAGGCTTCCCGCCATTATCTGGCTTTTGGGCGAAGTACATCTTGATCCAAGCCTCGATGGAACTGAAAGACTGGTTAGCTGCAGGAACCGCATTACTTGTCGGACTGCTGACAATCTATTCCATGACCAAAATTTGGGGTGAAGCATTTTGGAAGCCGCATCCAGGAGGAGAAGAGGCACTGGTGCAAAAGCCACTGCCTTGGTCTGCATGGCTTCCCGTTGGCGGTCTTGCCCTGCTCACTGTGATTATCGGATTATTCCCCGCACCATTTTTCACATTCGCGGAGCAAGCAGCCACGAATTTACTCGATCCAACAGCATATATTGAGGCTGTTTTGGGAGTGGATCCATGAGCCTGTTCATCATGCATTTGATTCTCACGCTGGTGTGGTTTCTGCTCATCGGCGACCAATCGATCGTCTCCTTGACCAGCGGATTCATTGTCGGCTTTGTCGTACTCTGGATCGCGAAACCAATGTTCGACACAAAAACAACCTACTTTGGCCGCCTATTCAGAGTCTTCCGGCTGCTCAACTTCTTCCTTTATGAGCTCATTCTCTCCAGTGTTCGGGTTGCTTGGGATGTGCTGACACCGACGCACCTCAGTCGACCCGCCATTATTGAAATGCCACTGGACGTTGAATCTGACATGGAAATCTTTTTGGTCGCCAATCTGATCTCCTTAACACCTGGCACACTGACACTTGACGTTGACAGAAAGCGCCACTGTTTAATCATCCACGCCATGTTTGCCGAGGACCCTGAGGGGTTGATCAAGGAACTGAAAGATGGCATGGAATACCGCGTGAAAAGGGTTTTTGAAAAATGAGTGGTCCGGAATTCCTCACATTCGCCATTGATGCGGCACAGATCTTGGTCATTGCATCGATCATCCTCGCATTTGTCAGGCTCGCGCTTGGACCGTCGTTGCCGGATCGAATCGTTGCGCTCGACATGATGACAGTATCAATCACTGCGTTTTGCGCCCTCTTTGCGATCGGTCGTGATGATGCGATTTTTCTCGACATCGTCGTAGTGCTCGCTTTAGTCGGCTTCCTTGCCACAGTTGCCATGGCACGGTTCTCAGAGACCTGGCTGAATCGAATCAGCCGCCAGGAGGTGCCAAAATGATGGACTATGCGATTGGTATCGTCGCACTGATCGGCGGCTTTTTTACCATGATTGCAGCTGCAGGCCTGGTGAAATTACCCGACGTTTTTATTCGGATGCACGCATCCACAAAAGCAGGAACACTCGGCTCATCATTGACGTTACTCGCGGCCGCGTTGTTTTTCGCTGAGACCTCTGTGTCGATCAAGGCCCTGATCGGCGTATTTTTCCTGATGTTGACCGCACCTATTGCAGCACACTTGATTGGGCGTGCTGCAAACGCCTCACAAAAAAGTTACATCAACGAGTCATTAGATCCCTAGCCTCGACATCCACACACAAGCATTCGGATGGAGCGAACAGCGCTAGATCGCACGCATCCGCGCCTTAATAGTTTGTCTAATAGTTGTCTTGGACAAGAATTATGCTATCCTGCGCCAGTCGAAACGGAGTACGGCTCGCCTGAGGAATTCAAGGACGGAGGTTGCTCCGTTTTTTGCGTTTTGAAGGTCCCTAACAAGGATGGAACGCTTAAGCTAACCAACAACTAAAAAAGTTCCAGTGCCTGAGGAGGCAACCATGACATTTACAAAACTGCTCAAGGGGCTGATTCCAGTCAGTCTGCTTGCAACGCTCCCATCGACGGCATTTGCCGCTGCGAACCTTGCATCAGACGACTTCGTCGGCATTTCATTTTGGCTTATTTCAATGGCGCTCATGGCGGCCACTGTGTTCTTCCTTTGGGAAACACAAAGTGTCGACGGTAAATGGAAGACGTCATTGGTTGTTTCAGGTCTTGTGACCTTTATCGCGGCCGTGCATTACTTCTATATGCGCGACGTCTGGGTTGCCACAGGTGAATCCCCGACAGTGTACCGTTACATCGACTGGCTACTCACCGTGCCACTCCTGATGATTGAATTCTTCTTGATTTTGCGTGCCATCGGTAGCGCGTCAGGCGGCATTTTCTGGAGATTGTTGATTGGTACTTTGGTCATGCTGGTTCCAGGTTATCTGGGAGAAGCGGGTTACATCAACATCACAGTTGGCTTCGTAATCGGTATGCTCGGATGGTTCTACATTCTGTATGAAATCTTTGCCGGTGAAGCTGCGCAAATGGCAGCCAACGAAGCACCTCCAGCAGTCGCGAGTGCGTACAACACGATGCGCTGGGTTGTGACTGTCGGTTGGGCGATTTATCCGCTCGGTTATGTGTTCGGCTACTACGTCTACGTCGACGATGCTGGAAACACAACTGCCGCTGCAAGCCAAGCACTGAACATCGTCTACAACTTGGCAGACGTTGTGAACAAGATCGCATTCGGTCTGTTGATTTGGTACGCCGCGACTTCCGAGTCGAAAAAAGCAGTACCAGCTACTGCGTAAATGAATCGGAGCCCCGCTGGGGCTCCGTTTTTCATCCACTCTGACGAGCAGAGTCGATGAAAAACGGATGTGAAAATAAGAAAAGCCAAGGATGGAAACGCAATGAGGGATATCGATGCCAACATTCGATTTCAACCAACTCACACAAGACCTGCAGTTGCTTGAGCAACGGTTACAGCAATTAGGCGCCCAGCCTGTCCTCAGCGAACAGAGCCTAAATCAATTGTTTTGCCAGCACCTCGCCTCCGGTGGCGCACGAACACGCGCAATGCTTGCACTCGCTGCGGGCCAGACCATTGGTCTACCAGACCCAGTGCGATTTTCTATTGCCTCAGCTGTTGAACTATTGCACCAAGCCTCGCTAGTCCACGACGATATTCAAGATCGGGATCCGGTGCGACGTGGTCAGGTTTCGGTGTGGAAGTCAGCCGGCGAGTCGGCTGCGATTTGTCTGGGCGATAATTTGATCGCGGCCGCTTTTGAGAGCCTCACCGATTTGCCAGAACCCTTCTCGCATCAACTCCCGCGCTTGGTCGTCATGCTGTCCCGCGGAGTCAGTGTGATGGCCGCAGGCCAAACCCTCGACTGCCAATGGACACCCGAAACGCCGATGTCTTTTGCCGATTACGAACATATCGTACGCCACAAAAGTGGTCCCTTACTCGGCCTGCCAATCGCGCTGACTTTGGCGGTCAACGGCGGTGACGATAATCAAGTGGCGCGGATCCTTCATGGCGCATCGTCGATTGGGGTCGCCTACCAGCTTGCCGATGACTTTGTAGACCGAGAAGAAGACCGCGGTGCACGCTTAAATGGCTACTGGGTGATTAGTGCCCATGAAGGTTGTGAGCAGGATGCAGAATATCGTCTGCGGGCACGATTCGAATGGCATCTCGAGCAAGCGCGCGCGTCTGTCGCGTCGCTACCCACATTTTGCATCGATGCGTTCAACGTGTTGATCGATGCTTTGCAACAAAAGTATCCCAGTTTACAGGCAGCCGCATGAGCTCCTCCGCACTTGTCATTGGCTCCGGATTCGGCGGCATCGCAAGTGCGCTGAGACTGCGGGCGCTTGGCCTCGATGTGCAATTGATCGAGAAACTACCCAGTATTGGTGGTCGTGCCCAAGTTTTTGAACATGGCGGATATCGGCATGATGCGGGACCCACGGTCATCACCGCGCCTTTTTTATTCGATGAGCTGTTCGCTCTCTTTGGCGAGGACCGCGCCGACCATATTGAATTTCGGCCCCTGAAGCCATGGTATCGATTCGTTTTCCCTGATGGCGATCACTTTGATTACGGTGGCACACTCGAAGACACCCTGGCCGAAATCGAGAGAATTCATCCGCCGGACTGCGATGGCTATCTCGCCTTAGTTGAGCAATCCAAAGCAATCTATGACGTCGGTTTCAGTCAGTTGGCGCATGAGCCCTTTCATCAGATCGGAACCATGCTGAAGCAATTACCGCAGCTTGCACGCCTCCGCAGTGATCGGACCGTCTGGGAAATGGTGTGTCGGTATCTCACCCATGACAAGTTGCGCCAGGCGTTTTCCATCCAGCCGCTCTTAGTTGGCGGCTCGCCATTCGATACCACGAGTATTTATGGATTGATCCACTACCTCGAGCGCGCCTACGGGATTTATTTTGCGATGGGCGGCACCGGTGCATTGGTAAACGCGCTAGAGGCATTAATGCGCCGTCAAGGTATTACGATTCGGACCCATACCGAAGTGAAAACACTGCATACCGAGGGGCGTCACGTCAAAGCCGTCGAACTTGCATCGGGTGAACAATTGAACGCGGATCACATCGTGTTTAATGGTGACCCCATGTATCTGTACCGACACATGATGGCCAATCAAAATTTACCGCTGTCAACGCGGCTAAAGCGCGATCACAGTAAGTTATCTATGGGCCTTTATGTGCTTTTCTTTGGCACGGATCGGACCTATCCCGAGGTGGCCCATCACACAATCTGGATGGGACAGCGATACCGTGAGTTACTCGATGATATTTTTCATCGGCAGCTGCTGTCTGATGATTTTTCCCTGTATGTGCACCGACCCACAGCAACCGACCCCTCATTTGCTCCGGATGGGCATGATAGTTTTTACGTCCTAGCGCCTGTGCCGCACCAGGGTTCCGGAATCGATTGGGAGATTGAGGAACCGAAGCTCCGTCAAAGGATCATTAGAGCCCTCGATGCCACCTTGCTCCCTGACTTGGCTGCACATATCCAGGCGCCTTTTGCGATGACACCCGATGAGTTTTCAGCGCAGTACCTGAGTCATCAGGGTGCTGGATTTTCGATTGCACCCTTATTTACACAATCCGCATGGTTTCGCTTCCACAACCAATCGGAAGGTTTTGACAATTTGTTTCTCACGGGTGCCGGTACGCACCCCGGAGCGGGTATGCCCGGCGTGATCTCATCGGCCAAGGTTGTTGAGCGGCTGGTCCAAGAACGCATCACGCAGGAGATGGCGGCAACGCCAGCAGCGCTATGAGCAAAGCACAGTTAAAACAACACGGAAAAACCTTTCACTTTGCGAGTCGGTTCTTGTCTTCACGGGATCTTGAAGCGGCTTCGGTGCTCTATGGATTGTGCCGAGAAATCGACGATATCGCCGACCTCAACCGTGATGGGTCTCACGCGAATCACCTGTTGTCGGAACTCATCACCGCTTTAAAACACTGCGACCGCTCGCACCCCATGGTTTGCCGCGCGCTCAGCATTGAGCCGGCCATCGATCTCGAAGTATTGGTCGAACTCATCGAGGGTGTGATGACGGATACGGGGACCGTGCGGATTACCAGCGAATCCGAACTTTTGCGCTATTGCTATCAGGTCGCGGGGACCGTCGGACTTCTTATTTGCGATATCTTTCAGGTACATGATTTACGCGCTCGCCATCACGCGGTTGATCTCGGTATCGCCATGCAACTCACCAATATCGCGCGTGATGTGATCGAAGATGCCAAGAGCGATCGACGTTATCTCCCATCCGATGACATCGGCAACATCGAACCCAGCGCAATTTTACCACCGAGCCTTGCGCAGGCAGCTGCCATTCAAGATGGTGTCGCAAAGTTACTCGTGGAAGCCGAGCTTCGATATGAATCCGGCTTATCTGGTCTTCCATTTCTGCCACCGCGGGCTCGGATGACCATCTTGGTTGCGGCGATGGTCTACCGCGAGATCGGTATTGTGATTGCCGATCGAAATTTTGATGTATGGCAACCGCGGGCGTACACCAGTCAGAGTCGGAAGTGCATCACAGCGGCACGCAGCATACTGACCTTCGCCTTTGATCGGCGTATTCATCGCTACCGCGGACCACATGACGCTCGATTGCATCTTGGCCTCCCAAACAGGCCCGGCGTGCATCTAGCGATCTAATGGACACACCCTGGGTACACATTGTTGGCGGCGGTCTTGCTGGGCTCTCATTGGCTCGCGAAATCGCGCGCTTTCCGCACTTACCCGGTCGCGTCGTTATCTCTGAGTCGCGCAAAGACTATACCAATGACCGTACCTTCAGTTTTTGGTTGCGCAAAGATCAACAGGCCTTCTTAAAGCCACAGTCGACCCATCGAGCATGGTCAATTGGCGATGCCAATTCACAACGTGTCATGGTTGGAGACACCTATCATTACGGCACGCGGAGTGCGGAATCGTTTTACACCGATGCAATGCAGATCATTGCCGCACATCCCCAGATCGAGTGGCGCCATGAATCGGTGGATTTTGCACCGACAGCACAGTGCGTCTTTGATAGTCGCCCACCAAATCTGAAGAGTTTTGAAGTCACCCAGAGTTTCCACGGGATTGTTGCAAAGACCAGGCATCCCCATGGTATCGAACATGTCAGCTTAATGGACGACCTGAAAGTGACCGACAACGGCATCCGATTTCGCTACCTCATCCCGCTGTCAGACGATCACGTGCTTGTGGAGCATACCGATTTTACGTCAAAGGCAACGGAGTTTGCCGTGCTCCGAGACGCAAACGAAGCGTGGCTCACACAAACTTTTGCTACCCAATGGGAGTGCACTCGCACAGAACAGGCCCATATCCCGATGGGTGTGCGGCCGATTCAAGAACATTTCGGATTCCGATCGGAACACGGGGCGCAATGGCGCGCGATGCAACAGGGTACAGTTACGTCCGAACCCAATATTGGGCGCAACGGGCAGCCGCTCAACTTGTTAGGGAGCGCAAATGTGACCCCTATCGCCCGCCTGCGGGTGAACGCTGGATGGATCGTCTGCTGTTGAAACTGGATTCAGGAGCGACCCGACACCGTGCCGGCTATCTTCGCGCTTAGCGAACTAGTCTCGCCTGATGTGTTTGCGCGCTTTATGATGCATCCAGACGCTGGGCGATGCGTTGCGCGTGATTTTCGCGTCGCCGAAGAAACCGTTCATCTGCGCCCTAAGAGATGCCAATGGATTTAAGTTTAATACTGGCCGCCTGCGTGGTGTCCCTTGTGGGCCCTTCCGCATGGCGCACTGGATCGGTCATTGCCAAACGGGTGGGATTGGTGCGACCCATCCACATGCTGATGTTCCTCGGTGGATACGCACTGCTGGTCGCCTCTGTTGTGGGTCTCTGGGTTCTCATTCCACAATGGGCCTTGAGCGGATTTCTGCTGGCTTCAGCATCTCCACTTTGGTAGGGATTGGCAACGGTGATCCGGCTATGGCGGCTGGCCATATGGTGCGCTGGTGCTGTCTCTCCCGCTGTTGTTTCACAGCGATGGTGTCTGATCGCATTTTTCGTTTTAGTGTTCGATCAGTCAACGCAGATGCCTATTACCCGTGCTTGCTTTGGGCCGGCTGTCATCGGTCGTGCTACTTGTGATTGAGCGTGGAATTGGCCGTCGGTCGTTGGATGGAGCTTGGCCTGTTGGCTCTCACTGCGTGGCTATTTGAACCCTTGTGGTTATTTCGTATTTTATTTCTGCGCACTGCACAGTCCGCGACATCTATTCAGTGAATTTCAAAAAAAATCCCCAGAGTTTGGCGTCTGATCGTTTTCATGAGTCATGCTCTCAATCACAATGTTCACCCTGCGATTTGGCATTTTGTCGGCTCGCATCTCGAAATACACTACGACGACATCAGCATCTTGATGTACCAGATCATCTTCATTGATTGGCAGCGCTCACGGTGCCATATGCCTGGTGGATCGAGCGTTGATGAACGCGCGATTGATCGCAAAAACGGCCACATTGATTTGGCCTTGGCGCAGGAGATTGATCCTGACTTGCGCGCTGGCGTCTGAAACACGTACCTGAGGTTAACTTTCAAGAGATCGACCTCGTACCGCTTTTCTCGGACAGCGACTCAACGCACCCATTTTCGTCAGCTCCATGACCACCGGCGCGAGCCGAACGCATTAACCAGTCTCTCGCAATCGCGTGTCGCGAACTGGGTTGGCCATGGGCGTGGGGTCCCAGCGGATTGCACTGGAGACGGCAAATCAAAGTGGCATTAATCGATCCATTCGCGAGTGCATCGGTCGCCAGCCCTTGATGGCCAATTATGGTGCGATTAACCTCGCTGGACTCACCCATCCGAGTGAATTGAAGCCAGATTACCCGACCCACTTGAAGCCGATGGACTCATCTTGCATCTCAATCCGATGCAGGAAATTCTGCAACCACAGGGTGATACCGATTGGCAGTATGTGATCGACCGCATCCATCAGGTCTGCGAATGGTCACCCATCCCTGTGATTGTCAAAGAAGTGGGCTTTGGGCTCGACCAGAGTCTGCACGCATGTTGCGTGATGCTGGAGTGGCTGTGCTGGATGTGGCTGGCCGGGGCGGCACGCGCTTTGATCAAATCCGAAAGACAATTGGCCGTGCTGGCCAGCGACTCCCAAACAGCGAGCGCATTCAGATTGGGGTTATTCGACTGTCGAATCGCTGGAGCTGGTTCGCCTGGAAAACTGCATTGTGGGCCTCAGGCGGCATTCGACACGGGGTCGATGTGGCTAAAGCATTGTGCCTTGGGGCGAGCGCATGCGGTATCGGAGAGGCGCAGTACCCGGCCGCACTCGACTCACCGGCAGCAACGATCGAATTTCTTCAGCAAATGATCTTTGATATCCAAGTTGCCTGCTATGGTTGTGGCATCGCCTCAACCGATGAATTCACGGCAAACACAACTTGAGTGGGAACAAAGCAATGCAATGGAATGAACAAGCATGGACCGACGCAGATGGCACGACCTGTCGCCTAAGCGCAGAGCATGATGGCCGCTATCAGCTGGAGATTGGTGACGCGACCCTCGTGATCGGAGACCAACAGGCACTTCGCGACCTGCAAAAAGCGATCGAGCTGGTCCAAAATGACGCAACCAGCGTCTTGACTGAAACTCCACCGAAAACGATTCCATCGGCCTCGTGGCACCGGCCCGATCCGTCGATCTTTCATTCCCGACAAAGGTCCGAAATGCCATTTTTATGATGGTGTTTTGTCGCAATCGTCATTCTTCTCGATCGACGCGATTCGACTCCTGTCTTGAACAGTCGACCGGGACAGAAACCTCCCCAAGCGCGCCGATATCATCAAAACTCATGGCAAAAATCTGTTGAATCAATTCCCTCAGATAAATATGACCAAAGTCGAATGCGAGCACCATTTGCTCAAACGACCCGCAAACACACACCTTTTGTACAATCATCGAGCTGAATCAATAATCAGGAGAACATGCTGGAAACGCCCGATTTATAAGGCCTTTTAACCCCTTTTCTTCGGCCATGACATCAAATTGACATGAATTCCCTTCGTAAAGAACAACTCAATTCGGTAAAAGTGCGGTTAGGGTATTTGAATCGTTTCTTTGGACACTTGCGAACGAGGTGCGCGGAATCGTTGCCCTACGCGATTGTATTCTGTACATTTTTTGCCAAACAACATCTATACCATAGGGACACAGATGTATCCAAAGTGCCCTGAAGGCCCAAGTTTCAGTGATGGCGTTGATGCTTTCTGCGCCGTATGTTTTGGCTGACGTGAACACACAATCAGGGCCAAAGAACAGGCTGAGCGTGCAGCCGCTGCAGCCTCTATCGCAGCTGAGCAGGGTCGAGTCGGGCGTATGTCTGAGTCCGAAACACCTTCTGGGGTTGCCGGCAACGGCAGCACGACCTCATCAGACACAACATCGTCGTCGCGTGCGCGTGACGGGGCAGAAAGCTCGGTCAGTAGCCAAACTCAATCCAGAACGATGGCAAATCGTGACTCGTTGCAAACCGAAACCGAAGCCGCTGAGAAGCTGGATGGTCCTTTGGAAGACCAACCTTTGGTTATCGACGTTTCGAATCTGTATGACGAGGATGGTTTGGGTCCGCTCAGTATGCAGTGGCAAGTCCAATTGCCGGGTGGCGGATGGCAGTCGATTGACGGCGCGACCTCGCAGTCTTTTACACCGTTGCAACAACATGTCGGTCGGTCATTGCGCGTTGTGATCCAGTACGTTGATGGCCAAGGGACGCTTGAGATTATCGAGACGGCGCCCACAGGCCCAGTGCAGAACGTGAATGATTTACCCCAAGGCCTTCCGCGCATTGTGGGTACAGCAGAAGAAGACAACACCCTGAAGATTGATGTCTCCGAAATTACCGATGAAGATGGATTGGGTACATTCAGCTACCAGTGGGAGCGCTCGTTGGATGGTGCGCGCTGGATGCCGTACGAATCGAATTCTGTGAACCCATCATTACTGCGACTCGATCAAGCAGAAGTCGGGTACGTGTATCGGGCAATCGTTTCCTATGTTGATGGATTCGGAACACAAGAGATGCTGGTGACTCCGGCAACCAATATGGTCAAGAACGTCGACGATCCAACAGTCGGTGAAGTTCTCGTTGTTGGTCAGCCACGCAAAGGCGAGCGTCTCGAGATTGATACATCAAATGTCAGCGACGATGACGGCATCGCGAATATCCGGACGACCTGGGAAATGTCTTCAAATGGACGTGCTTGGGCAGCTATTCCGGATGTCTACGGATCCAGCATGACGCTGACGCAATCGCACGTTGGTAAGTTGATTCGGGTCCGCTCAGTGGTCGTCGATAACTTTGGTTCCGAGACAACCTTGTTCAGTCAGCCGACATCGATCGTGCAGAATGTGAACTCGAAGCCAAAAGGTGTGATTCGAATTCTCGCAACCGGAAGCTAAGTCTTAGCGGCCGCGCAAGAAGAGACGATCCAGCTCAACCATTGTCATGGATGTCCACGTTGGACGTCCGTGATTACATTGGCCGCTGCGCTCAGTCTGTTCAATATCACGAAGTAGCGCATTCATCTCCGAAATTGTGAGTTGCCGGTTTGCTCTGACCGAGCCATGGCATGCCATGGTCGACAAGAGTTGGTCTCTGGTCGCAACGATGCGGTCAGACACCCCCACCTCGGCAAGATCGCTTAAGACATCTTTCACTAAGTCTGCATGATTCGCGTGCTTCAATATCGCGGGCACCTGCTCAATTCGGATGCTCTCGGGCCCCATACGACGCACTTGCAAGCCAAACTCAGAAAACACGGCGTCTGCGTCTTCAACCAATGCCGCCTCGCGATCACTCACATGCACGGTCACCGGGATCAGCAATGGCTGACTGACCAGCCGCTGTTCATCCATGGCCTGTTTCAGTGCCTCATAGGTAATGCGTTCGTGCGCTGCATGCATGTCCACCACCACCAATCCGGTGGCGTTTTGCGCGAGGACGAAAACTCCGTGCAATTGCGCGATCGCGTACCCCAGTGGCGGAATGACCGCACCTGCCCCTCCGGCATCGAGCGATGCGTCCTTCCCGTCTGTGGCCTGCGCATTTTCCATGGGCCATTGAGGTGGTGCCATGAGAGCGGCCAATTGATCAACCGAGGCCGCACGCGCTGAGTGCGAGAACGCAAATGGCTGCTGCGATATGACAGGCTCTGTGGGGCGCTCAGCCCAATGCAGTTGACTACCCTCGATAGGAGGCGACTGGGGCCTTGCATCGGCCAACACGCGACCCACACTCTTTAGAAGAAAATCAAAGATTAAACGGGAATCTCTGAACCGTACTTCATGCTTTGTGGGATGCACATTGACATCAACTTGGGCCGGATCCAGCGTAAGGTAAAGGAGATAACACGGGTGCCGACCATGGAACAGTACATCCCGATAGGCTTGCCGCAATGCGGTCGAAATCAATTTGTCACGGACAATGCGGCCATTCACAAACACATACTGGCAATCGGTCTGAGCACGGTTGTACGTCGCCTGACACGCCCAACCGGTCAAAGACAGTCCGACCGCGTCTGCCTCAACTGGGAGTGCAGCCGCCATAAAATCGCGTCCGAGCAAGGTGCGAACCCGTTCTTCTTGAGTCTGAGACGTCAGTGCAATCGGCAACTGCCGCACAACTTTCCCCTGATGCGTGAGGCGAAAACCCACCTCAAACCGAGCCAGTGCTTGTCGAATCAAGACCATATCGAGGTGGTTGAACTCGGTTCGCTCTGTTTTCAAAAACTTCCGACGCGCGGGCGTGTTAAAGAACAGATCGCGGACATCGACTGTCGTGCCGATCGGATGCGATACCGGCTCAACTGCAGGCTCCATGTCACGGCCCTCAACAATGACACGTGCGCCCGGTTGATCTGCGATGGCCGAGCTTAGGTCGAGGCGGGAAACAGACGCAATCGATGCTAAAGCCTCACCACGGAAGCCTAGAGTTGTTACTGCTTCGAGGTCATCCAAATCACGAATTTTGCTCGTGGCATGACGAGATAACGCCAAAGGTAACTCTGACGCTGCAATCCCGCGACCATTATCACGAACGCGAATGCGTCCAATGCCGCCCGAATCACAGTCCACATCGATCTGGGTCGCACCCGCATCGAGTGCATTTTCGATCAACTCCTTGAGCACACTTGCCGGCCGCTCAACCACCTCACCTGCGGCAATTTGATTGGCGAGCCGTGGTGAGAGGACCTGGATCGGTCGCTGCTCAGATCTCATCGATTTGCACGTGGGTCAGGCTCATGACCGCCTCGCGTACCTCATGTGCGCGGTGCCATTGGCCCTCTGGACAGGCGTCTTGCGCCCGCTGCAACAGCGCCTCAAATGCCCGTGTACGCTCCGCTTCAATCACCTCGGCCACAGGCCCCTTCCCTTCTTGCTTAATCACCACCATGGCGTCAAGAATGTCCGAGAGCTTCATGCAGAAGTAAATATGAGGCTTATTGTGCACCGCCTGATGCTCTCGCTCGGCTGCATCTGGACAAATCGCCGCCTCAAGTCGATCAATTGGCGATTCACCTGGCGGAAATACCTTTTTCAGCTCGCGCTTGATGGGTGATGGCATGTCACCGGTAACCACCTCGGATAAGTCATGCATCAGCGCCAACTCATAAAGGAGGACCTGATCTTCAGCGGAGAGATCTGGCAATACGCGTGCAGCAATCTCACGCGCATACAATGCAACCAAACACGAGTGCTCTGCCACCGAAGGGTAGCGGTGGCAATTGACCGAATGCCAACGTGTCACGGTCCCAGCAAATGGCAGGTTACGAATATCAAATTGCATGGGTTTCATTGCCACATGCTACCTCGGGGCCACCGGGACCTCTAGTTTTTGTCCAACCCGAATGACATCGCTCTTCAAACCATTCAGCTCGCGTAGCGCTTTCACTGAGAGGCCATAGCGTGCTGCGATCTCGGACAAACTGTCACCGCGTTTGACTTCGACCACGATTCGACTCCCGGCATTTTGTTTACGCCAAGCGACAAAGGTGTTCGCAGGCGGATTGCGTTCAAAATAGCGGGTAATACCGAGTACGATGGCGGCCGCAATCTTCTCCTGCTCTTTCGGATTCGCCAAACGCTGCGCATCAGCGCGATTGGAGATGAATCCGGTTTCGATCAGAAGTGACGGAATATCTGGACTTCGCAAGACCACAAAGTTAGCTAAACCGAGCTCTTTCTTATGCACGCGACCAACACGACTTAAATCACTCAGGAGCCCCTCACCGGCTTGCTTAGAAATTCGGATCGCCGATTCCATCGACATATTGAGCAACACCTGTCGCGTCGCATCATCGACATTGCCCAAATCAACACCGCCAGCCAAGTCATCGGCATTCTCAGTATTCTGCAACCAACGAGACAACTCGCTGTTCGCACCTCTTAACGAGAGCGCAAACACACCAAAGCCACGGACGGATCGATTTTTCGGAAAACTGTCCGCATGAATCGACACAAAAAAATCCGCTCCAGCCTCACGTGCTTTTTTGGGACGATCTGTCAGCTTGATGAATTGATCACCCTCACGGGTCAGTACAGCGCGATACCCGGCCTCATTTTGAAAGCGCCGCGCAATCCGCTTAGAAATTTGCAAAACAATCTCTTTCTCGACTACCCCATATCCTGTGGCACCCGGGTCGCGCCCCCCGTGTCCGGGGTCAATCGCGACGACAATATCCCGTTTTTGTACCAGAGGCTCGGGCGGACGGGTCTCTGGCGCACGAATCGGGGCCGCCTCACCGGCGATATAGCCCACCACATCAATGACAATGCGATGCGGATAGGCCCCCTCTGCTGCCAGCGCAAAGACATTGGTTCGGTAATCACCGCTCAGATCAAAGACCAGCCGACTGCCAGACTCGCGCACTGACGTGCGGATTCGATTAATACGTGAATCATCCAGCACCGACAATGACTGCACGCTGGCATGTCGTAAGTTGCTGACATCCACAACCAATCGCTTGGGATTATCGAGATTGAAATAATTCAACTGGGCAGGTCCCGTGAGTTCCAGAACCACGCGAGAACTGTCTTGTGTAACCGACGATCGTAAGGCCTTGAGATCAACAGCCCAAGTGAGCGACGAGAGACATAACCAGAGAACAGCGGTAATCCAACGAATCATGCGCTTTTCGGTACCTTTAACTGGGACAACCATGCCTCACCTTTCTCGGTTAAAGCCGTCAAGACACACATCCGGCCTGGATCATGCCACACCAGATGAACATCCAAATCGGCTACCGGTAGTAATGGTCCCGCCCGCTCAGGCCACTCAATCAAAAGACCCTGGTGATCCAACAATTCACGGAATCCAAAGAACTCAAGCTCTTCAGGATCCTCGAGGCGATACAGGTCCAAATGCGACACGGTGAAGGTGTCATCGATCGCATAGGTTTCACACAGCGTATAGGTCGGTGACGGAATCGCATCGGTGACACCCAACTTTTTTAAAAACGCACGCGCAAGGTGACTCTTACCGGCGCCCAAGTGACCCGTCAAGGTGACGAGAAATGGTGCCTTCGGGCAATTTTTGGCCAATGACTTACCGAGCTTTCGGGTCATGGCCTCATCGGTTAATTCAATACGCATCGAGGATTCCGCTTCTGCCCCACTCTGGTAGTGTACCGATCATGGACACATCTTGGCACCAATCATCGGAAGTTCTTGCATGCCTTCAAGCTGAAGCCGCTCGCTTGGGATTCTCAAAGCTTGGCATCACCGATACCGATGTCAGTCAGCACGTCCCCTACTTGCGCCAATGGCTCAACGACGGACACCAGGCCTCTATGCAATGGTTTGAGGCGCACCAGGCGTTACGAGAAGATCCATGTGCTCTAGTGCCCAATACCCAGCGCGTGATCTCAGTGGCACTCGATTACAAGCCTGATGCAATGGACGATTGGGCTGTACTGAATGATCCCGATCTCGCCTACATCTCACGCTATGCGCTGGGGCGCGACTACCACAAACTATTTCGGAAGCGCTTGGCACAGCTCAGCACCTGGTTGAATGAGACCATCGCACCCCATGGATACCGCGTCTTCTCCGATTCCGCACCTATCCTCGAGAAACACTTGGCCGAAAAAGCGGGGCTTGGGTGGATCGGCAAACACACCTTATTACTCTCGCGAGATGGCGGCAGCTGGTTTTTTCTCGGGGAAATCCTCACCGACTGTCCGTTGCCCATCACTGAAGTCACCGAGACTCCCCGCTGTGGGTCCTGTACGGCTTGCCTGGATATCTGCCCGACAAACGCCTTTGTTGCACCCTATCAGCTCGATGCACGAAGATGCATCAGCTACCTGACCATCGAGCACGAAGGGCCGATTCCAGAATCCCTCAGAGCACCGATGGGGAACCGGGTCTTTGGCTGTGATGACTGTCAATTGGTATGTCCTTGGAATCGCTACAGTCACATCGGTGATCCAGCCTTTCAGCCGCGATTTGGGCTGGACCGGGCGCGCTTGATCGACCTGTTTTGCTGGGATGAAGCCACCTTTCTCAAAGCCACTGAGGGCAGCCCGATTCGTCGCGCGGGCTATGTGAAGTTTTTAGAGAATATTGCGATTGGGTTGGGTAATGGCCACCACTCACCTCAAGTCCTCGACGCACTCAGAGGGCGTTTAGGGCAATTCGGCGCCACGCTCGATGAGCACATCCAATGGGCGCTGACAGCGCTTATGACTCGAGCTGAAACAAGACCGAACGATAGTGCTTAAGCTCGGCAATGGACTCATGAATATCCGCCAATGCCAAATGCGTTCCGGTTTTTACCAAACCCTCAAGCGCACTCGGTTTCCAACGTTTGGCGAGCTCTTTTAAGGTCGACACATCGAGATTTCGGTAGTGAAAAAATGCTTCGAGCTCTGGCATGTATCGCGCTAAAAAACGCCGATCCTGACAGATGGAGTTACCACACATCGGGGAGCTTCTCGGATCAACGTACTGTGCGAGAAAATCGAGCGTTGCCTGCTGTGCTAATGCCTCTGTTACAGTCGACTGACGCACACGCTCTGTCAGACCGGAGCGCCCGTGTTGGTTGGTATTCCAGGCATCCATTGCGTCTAATCGAGCGTCGGCCTGATGGATGGCCATCACTGGACCCTCCGCCAAGACATCGAGATTGGCATTTGTCACGACGGTTGCGATTTCGATAATCCGATCGTTTTCTGGAGAGAGACCGGTCATCTCCAAGTCAATCCAAATTAAATTCTGTGGGTCTTTCACGGACTCTCCCAAAATGTCATGCATTCACCCAAGCTTTGACAGCCAAGGCATGCCATCACCAGCCGATCAACGCCTAAAGCCACACCGTAACTGTCTGGCAGTCCTGTCGTCAACGCAGCCAAGAGATCCTCATCAAGAGGCACCTGCGGGCGATGCAGTCGTGTGCGATTGGCTTGGTCTGCAACACATCGATCCCGC
>JAGYIK010000070.1 GCA_018402605.1 Litorivicinus sp.
TGGGCGATCTGTCCACTGGTCTTCCATGGGCTGTTATTGTCTTGATCCTGGCGGGTGGAGTCTACGTCGGCTTGGAACAAGGTGTGGGGAATTGGTTATCGGCATTGCTCGTTGCGACCGAGGGTGCGGAGGTTTCCATGGCGGGGCTTGCGACTGCGATATTTTGGGGATCGCTTACGGGAGGCCGTTTTGTGTTAACTCGAATACCGGGCTCAGAAGAAGCCATCCTCATTTGGTCGTCAGCAGTCGTTATTCTCGCGTTATTGTTGGCGCCCGCCCTACCGCTGTCGATCCAGTTACTCTGTTATGGCCTCGCGGGGCTCGCGATGGCGCCCATTGCGCCTTTTGTCCTCACGGTGGTCAGTCGACGGGTCGCTGTTGAGCGTCGCGACCATGTGATGTCGCTCCAAATCGTGGCATTTTCTGTGGGAGCAGCCTGTGTGCCTGCCTTCTTTGGCCTAGTTGCATCGCGTACCTCGATGGATGCCATTGTTTGGGGCTTTGTCGGTGTGGCGGTCTTGCTTCTGATCTTGTTCTGGATCACAGTCAGATCGAGATTGCAGGGATTAAAATAATGTTGGTTGCATTGACGCAATTATTGGTTTGCCAGTTACTCGGTGAGGTCATGGCGCGCGCATTTGATCTCGCGATTCCAGGTCCGGTAATTGGTATGGGACTGCTCTTGTGTATTCTTCTGTACCGCGAGAGCGTGCCTGAATCGTTGAGCCAAACAGCGAACGGGATCCTCGCTCATCTGTCTCTTTTGTTTGTTCCCGCGGGGGTTGGTGTCGTTGCTCATTTGGCCATTTTAGGTAATGAGTGGCAGGCGATCCTCGGCTCGTTGATTGGTTCAACGGTGATCACCGTTTTGGTCACCGGATGGGTGCTGCAAAAGATGCATCGGAGAAAAAACGATGCAACCTGATTTTCAAGAAGTTTGGGTTTACCTTTCTGCAAGTCCCCTGACTGCGTTGACCGTGACCTTGGTCGCGTACTTGATCGGTGATTGGCTCTATCAGCGCTCAGGGAGGATGCCGATCTTAAATCCGGTATTGATCGCCGTCATTCTGATTACCCTTGGTCTCACAGTAAGCGGAATCGACTATTGGACGTATTTCGAGGGCGCCCAGTTCGTCCATTTTCTCCTGGGTCCGGCCACGGTGGCTCTCGCGGTCCCGGTGGCGAAATTGTTAAAAACCATGAAGGGTGGCTTCTTGGCTTTGTTCACCGCGTTAGCCTGCGGATCAGTGACTGCTGCAGTCTCGGCGGTTGTGATTGCTGATTTGATGAATGCATCGACGCAAACGGTGATGTCCTTGGCGCCTAAAAGTGTGACGACTCCGATCGCGATGGGGATCTCTGAGCGGATCGGGGGTCTGCCGTCGCTTACGGCTGTGTGCGTCATCATGACCGGTGTGATTGGTGCGATCCTTGGTCCTTATGTGCTGAACGCGGCGCGAATTACCTCATGGGATGCGCGCGGATTTGCCATGGGTGTTGCCGCGCATGGGATTGGTACCGCACGGGCGATCCAAATTAATAAAGATGCAGGCGCGTTCGCATCGCTTGCTGTTGGCCTCAACGGCCTGGCAACGGCGGCGTTGATTCCAGTTTCTGGTGATCTGGCAATGTGGTGGATCGGAACTTCATAGGACCCCTTAACAACTGGCGCGTACGTGTTAGAATCGCGCCCCTCATGGAGACGTGGCCACCGAGAGTGAGGCGCTCCCTTTAAGGAGTATGGGGTTTGTAGCCCTATCGAGGGTTCGAATCCCTCCGTCTCCGCCACCTTTCTTCTCGAAAGCGTGCTTCTTGCAATCCGACCATCACCATGTCGACCTGGGGTCAGTGGCTCTCTGATGGGGAGTTGCGTACCGCACACAATGTGCGATGCTAGGCAAGAAGAGAGTTGAGCTGTTGGCAGCGCAGGGGCAGAACGCCTCCGCTTGCTGTCTTATCAAAAAATAAATTGGGAATAGAAGGGAGTCAGTCGATGCGGATCGGATCCCCCAAAGAAGTAACGCCGGGAGAAGCTCGGGTCGCGATGACCCCAGAGTCGGCTCTACAGCTTCAGAAGCTTGGACATGTGTGTTTCATCGAGACAGGAGCTGGTGCTGCTGCCCGGTTCTCGGATCAGGACTACGCAGATGCGGGTGTGACAGTTGTTAAATCAGCAAAAGCGTTATTTAAAGAGGTCGACATCATCGCCAAAGTGCGACCTCCGCTCGAGTCTGAAGTGAAGTTGTTGCGGCCTGAGCACACGTTGATTGGATTTTTTAACCCAGCCGGGAACGAGGCGTTACTTGAGCAAGCGCGTGCCAGTGGGGCTAGCGTCATTGCAATGGAGATGGTCCCTCGAATCTCGCGTGCACAAAAAATGGATGCACTCTCTTCAATGGCCAATATCGCCGGATATCGTGCGGTCATTGAAGCAGGTAATAATTTCGGTCGTTTCTTTACCGGGCAGGTGACCGCCGCAGGGAAAGTGCCTCCAGCCAAGGTGCTGGTGATCGGCGCAGGCGTCGCGGGCTTGGCGGCGATCGGTACAGCGCAATCACTCGGTGCGATCGTGCGCGCGTTTGACGTGCGTCCTGAAGTGGCTGAGCAAATCGAGTCAATGGGTGCGGAGTTTTTGTTCCTTGATTTCGAAGACAGCCAAGACGGTGCCGCGACCGGTGGGTACGCAGCACCGTCGAGTCCAGAATTCCGTGAGAAGCAATTGGCATTGTTCCTCGAGCAGGCGCCTGAGATCGATATTGTGATTACGACCGCGTTGATCCCGAACCGTGAAGCGCCAGAGTTGTGGACTCCTGAAATGGTTGCCGCAATGAAGCCAGGGTCGGTGATTGTCGATTTGGCTGCTGAGAAGGGCGGCAACTGCAAACTGACTGTGATGGATGAGAAGATCGTCACGGAAAACGGCGTAACAATTATTGGCTACACCGATTTCCCAAGTCGGATGGCCGCGCAAGCATCGACACTCTATGCCACCAACATTCGGCACATGATGACCGATTTGACGCCAAATAAAGATGGGCAAATCGTACACAACATGGAAGACGACGTGATTCGGTCAGCGACAGTGACGCATGCCGGTGAAATTACCTATCCACCACCGCCACTGAAGGTGCAAGCGATCGCTTCGAAACCGGTCGAGAAAGCGCCAGAAAAGTCTCCTGAACAGAAAGCTGCTGAAGAAGCCGCGCGACTCGCTCAGGCTGGTCGGCAACAGACCACGCTGTTGATCATTGGTGCTGCGTTGATTGGACTTATTGGCTTGTATGCGCCGCCTGCATTTATGCAACATTTTATTGTGTTTGTGCTGTCGATCTTTGTTGGCTTCCAGGTGATCTGGGGGGTGGCACACTCGCTTCATACGCCACTGATGGCGATCACCAATGCGATCTCGGGGATCATTATTGTCGGTGCGTTGTTGCAGATCGATTCTGAGTTGCCCATTGTGACTATCCTGGCGGCAATTTCAGTTTTGATTGCGACAATCAATATTGTCAGGGGCTTTATGGTGACGCACCGTATGCTCCAGATGTTCAAAAAGTCATAAGCGGAGGGATTTGAAATGACAATCGGACTGCAAACCGCCGCTTATATTGGCTCAACTGTCTTATTTATTCTTGCTTTGGGTGGTTTGTCGAACCAAGAAAAAGCGAAACGCGCTGTTTGGTTTGGCATTATCGGGATGGCCATTGCGGTGATTGCGACCGTTGCAGATGTGCGCGTGTCACTCTCTGGGCTGTTGATTGGTGCACTCGTCATCGGCAGTGTGATCGGAGCGATTGTTGCGAGTCGTGTCGAGATGACCGGCATGCCACAATTGGTGGCGGCGCTACATAGTTTTGTCGGTTTGGCGGCTGTGTTCATCGGTATCAACTCAGATCTTTCGGTTCACGATTTTGCATCGAAGGCCGAGCAGGTCATCCATGAAGTCGAGGTATTTTTGGGCGTCTTCATCGGTGCTGTGACCTTCACCGGATCGATCATCGCGTATGCAAAGTTGGCGGGAAAGATCGGCGGTAAGGCACTGATTCTGCCAGGGCGACATCTGTTCAATCTGGCCATCGTAATTGGCTCGTTAGTGCTTCTGGTGATGTACATGAATCATGCGGGTTCATGGACGCTCTATATCATGACGATTTTGGCTCTCATTTTGGGGGCACACATGGTCATGGCGATCGGTGGCGCTGATATGCCGGTTGTGGTGTCGATGCTGAACTCCTACTCAGGATGGGCGGCGGCAGCCACCGGCTTCTTGTTGGGTAATGACTTGTTGATCGTAACCGGTGCGCTCGTTGGATCCTCTGGAGCGATTTTGTCGTACATCATGTGTAAAGCCATGAATCGTCATTTTATCTCGGTGATTCTGGGCGGCTTTGGTGATGCATCAGGACCGGCTATGGAGATAGAGGGTGAACAGATTGCAATCGACGTCGATGGTGTTGCGAGCGCATTGGAAGATGCCGACAGTGTTGTGATTGTTCCTGGTTATGGGATGGCTGTCGCACAGGCTCAACAGTCAGTCAGCGAGCTCACGCGTCGGCTCCGCGCCAAGGGTAAGAATGTCCGGTTCGCAATTCACCCGGTGGCTGGGCGACTGCCAGGCCACATGAATGTGCTTCTTGCCGAGGCCAAAGTACCCTATGACATCGTGTTGGAGATGGATGAGATCAATGATGATTTCCCAGAAACCGACGTTGTCATTGTGATCGGATCCAACGATATCGTGAATCCAGCGGCGCAAGAGGATCCGAACTCACCGATCGCAGGAATGCCGGTGTTGGAGGTATGGAAAGCCAAACAGGTGTTTGTTTCGAAACGTGGGCAGGGTACCGGTTACTCGGGAATCGAAAATCCGCTGTTTTACAAAGACAACACGCGGATGTTTTATGGTGACGCGAAGGCCAGTTTGGATCAGTTGTTAACGCAGATCCACTAACAGCCGATCGCACGGGAAGGGCCCTGGTTCAGGGCCTTTTTTATGTGAATGGCGGGGGAGACTATGACCACATCAAATCAAGTCAACGTTCTTGGTGAGCCACTAAAGCCGTGCTCGACGAACCCGGTGACCGGTTATTTTCGCAATGGCTGTTGTGAGACGGATGCGAGTGATCGCGGCAGTCACGTGGTGTGCGCAGTGATGACGTCAGAATTTCTCGATTTTTCTGCCCGTAACGGCAACGATTTGATTACCCCTCGTCCTGAGTTTCAGTTCCCGGGATTGAAGCCCGGCGATCGGTGGTGCCTATGCGGACTGCGTTGGGTCGAGGCCGTGCGAGCAGGTGTCGTTGCTAAGGTCATCCTTGAGTCAACGCATGAGAAGATTCTTGAGCACGTGAGTCTTGAGACCCTGGTGCACAATGCGCATGAGGAATCTGCATAGGCCGAAGTTGTGAGGTCAGTCGGCTGAAAAGCGACGCGATCACTTTACCAATGTGTGTCGGATGCATACTCTACATCCCTTAATTGATATCCATGACAACGCGTACAAGGAATCCTTATGGCTGCGGTGAAAATCGCCCCCTCTGTTCTCGCATCCGACTTTGGCCGTCTTGCTGACGAAATCCGTGCAGTGGATGCGGCGGGATGTGACTGGATTCATCTCGACGTCATGGATGGGCATTTTGTCCCCAATCTCACCTTTGGTCCGCCAGTCATTAAAGCGGTTCGGAATGCGTCTGCGAAGACCTTTGATGCGCACTTGATGGTGACCAATCCAGACCGGTTGCTTGAGGTATATGCGCAATCGGGTTGCGACGTGATTACAGTGCATGCGGAGGTCTGTGATCATTTGGATCGGACCCTGTCTCGAATCCGGGAACTGGGGTGCAAGGCAGGCGTCTCACTGAATCCGCATATGTCGGAGGACTGTCTTCGCTATGTTCTCGATCGCTTGGATTTGGTGTTGGTGATGAGTGTGAACCCAGGTTTTGGTGGCCAGTCCTTTTTA
>JAGYIK010000071.1 GCA_018402605.1 Litorivicinus sp.
TAAGTTTCATCCGCACGGAGACTCTGCCTGTTACGAAGCCATGGTGCTGTTAGCGCAGCCATTCTCGACGCGCTATCCCTGGGTTGATGGACAAGGGAACTGGGGAAGCCCCGACGACCCCAAGAGTTTTGCGGCCATGCGCTATACCGAGGCGCGACTGACGCCGATCGCTAAGCTGTTACTTGATGAGCTCGGCCAAGGTACGGTCGATTGGCAACCAAATTTCGATGGCACGCTGAAAGAACCAAAACTGCTCCCAGCACGGGTTCCAAGTATCTTGTTGAATGGCACCACGGGTATCGCGGTCGGCATGGCGACGGATATTCCGCCGCACAACCTCAGAGAGGTGGTCAACGCTTCCGTTCATCTTCTCGATGATCCAGACGCGACCTTGGACGATTTGATGCGGTTTGTGCCAGGCCCTGATTATCCAACGACCGCTGAGATCATCTCGGGCCCACGTGAACTCCGGCAAATTTACGAGACGGGTAATGGTTCTGTTCGGATGCGTGCGACCTATGTGACTGAGGATGGTGACATCATCATCAATGCATTGCCGCACCAGGCCTCGCCGGCTCGTATCTTGGAGCAAATCGCTGGACAGATGCAGGCGAAGAAGCTGCCGATGTTAGTGGATTTGCGCGACGAATCAGACCATGAAAACCCGATCCGCTTGGTGCTCACTCCGCGATCCAACCGTGTCAACGCCGACGAGGTGATGACGCACCTCTTTGCGACCACCGATTTGGAAAAATCCTACCGCGTCAATCTCAACATGATTGGTGTGGATGGCCGCCCACAGGTGAAGCCACTTCGCGACATCCTGACCGAATGGCTTGATTGGCGCCGCCAGACGGTGACCCGCCGGTTAACCCATCGACTGGATCAGGTACTCGATCGATTGCATGTGCTGGAAGGTCTCTTGGTGGCCTTTTTGAACATCGATGAAGTGATTGCCATCATCCGGGAAGAGGATGATGCGAAGCCGGTGTTGATGCAGCGCTTTGAGCTCACTGAAATCCAAGCCAATGCCATTTTGGATCTTCGTTTGAGACATCTGGCGAAATTGGAGGAGGTGAAAATTCGGGCTGAGCAAAATGCTCTGGCCGATGAGCGCAAGCACCTTGAGGGCATCTTGGGCTCACGTTCGAAGATGACCCAATTGCTGCGTGACGAATTAACGAACGATGCCGAGACCTACGGTGATGCACGCCATTCACCGATCGTCGTTCGCGCGGAAGCGCGCGCACTGCGCGAAGATCAATTGATGCCATCAGAGCCTGTCACTGTGGTACTCAGTGACAATGGCTGGATTCGGGCGGCGAAGGGGCACGACATTGATCCAACGGCGCTCTCGTATAAGTCGGGCGATCAGTTTTTAACTGCGGTACAGGGTCGCTCAAATCAGCCGTGTGTCGCATTTGACGACACCGGACGTGCTTACCCTGCAAACGGCTACATTGCCTCAGCGTAGTCAGGGGATGCTCGGGTGATCGACTGTCGCTAAAAAAGGCGAAGATCACACAACTCGGCCGATGAAGCGTACCAACTGGCTCCTCGTCACCGATCTGCATGTGGTTTGGTCGTCGGTACAGATCACTTTCGGCGGAAGTCAATCTCGGTGATGCCGTTGTTAGCACCCGTGGCCATGGCAGACACGAGCCGTCACGGATCGCCGTGACTGTGTCCACTGGCCACCTACTTGTTCAGCTATCTGAGCTCCAGAGCTGGCGCGTGGTAAGGGCACAACCATTCAGATTCCGCTGGCGCATTGGAAGAGGGACCGTGTATCGGGTGACTGTGTTGGTCTCTGGCAGTGCATTGGGTAGTGGTAAGCGTCATGTCACGCTCACGGCGCCTGATCTTGAGAATCTTCTTCATTGGTGAGCGCGCCCAATGAGGGAAACTCTTTGCCGCGGGTTTCAACGCGTCGATCGCTTGGAGCCTGAAACGAGAGCGTGGTTCAGTCTGCCGGATCACGATGATGCATTGACTGAAAGTATTGGCCCTGTATCAATGCTCGAGCGGCATGATGGTCGTGACTTTCCTCATGCCGCCAACCTGCGAGTGCCAGGTGGCTTGACGCCGGAAAGTGTGCAGCGAGTCATTGATATGGCCGCCCGGCGCTGACGATGTTGTTGGCGCTCGGATCGATGGCTGCTTACATCTTCGATATGGATTCCACCCTCATCCAGCATGAATAATGATGGAACTGGCGGCGGCTTGGCTCTGGACCGCAGGTGGCCGCCATCACAGAGCGCAGTTGGATTTGTGGACACGGAACGGTTGGCTTTGCTGGACGGTTTGGCTGAGTCCATCAGAATGTACAGCAACTCCAACTCATGCCAGCGCAGAGTGCCTCGCACGGAATTTGTCGCCTGAGACTGCGCCTGGCATCGTTTCGGCGGTTTTCGCCTGCCGATCAAATTGCCATCGTCTTGATGGACTTTGTTATTTCAATACATTGGAGTGTCAGGGTGGCTTTGCGCCAGGCCGTGGTCGCGCCGCATATCGATAATGAAAGAGTCGCTTCGTTGAATCAGAGTGATGGGCATCTGACCGAGCAGACTCCTAGCTGTGGGTGATGGCAAACGACACCTGAGGTTGAAGAGGGCTGGATCGGTGTCGCCTTCCGTGCAGCAAAAGTCCAGCGCAATGCGCGAACCGATTGAACCATCAGGATCTCAGTGCGTCAGTTACTTGGTCGTACACTGACGTCAGTGCTGACTGCTGGCGGCTACCTGCCGTGGGTTGAGATGGAGTCTTGTATCGAAGCGACGCGACCAGTTGATATTTCGCCAGATGGTTTAAATATGCCTTCCCGATGAGCATAAGGACGAACAGATTGCCGTCGAGCGTGTCTCGACCTATTCCGTCAGGCGAATTTTGGCCTCATCATGCCGCCTATGCTCGAGTATCTCGACAGCCTGACCAGCGGTGTTGGGCAAGATCTGGCAGATCAAATCATGGTGGTGACAGACCGTGTGTCTGGGCGCTTAATGGGGATTCGGCCCGATATGACGCCCCAGGCCGCACGGATCGATGCGCATGCGCTGAATGAAGAAGGGACCACCCGGTTGTGCTATTGCGGGAGTGTGCTCCGTGCAGTGGCCAGCTCCGGTGATTCCAGTCGCTCGCCCTTACAGCTCGGTGCTGAAATTTTTGGCGACGGTCGCCTGGAAGCGGACATCGAGGTCATCCAATTGGCCCTCGATACGGTGCGTCTTTTCACGAATGAACCGTTGTTGGTCGATTTTGGACATGCCGGCACCCTGAAAGCCGTGCTTGCACCCCTTGCCGAACGGGATCGGCGTGACGCACTGGATGCTCTTGCCCGCAAGGATGTAGAGGCGCTGTTGGCATTGGAAGCCCAGATCCCGGAAATGGCGGTGTTAAAACGTGCATTTGGTGACTTGGATGCGGTGCTCGAGCACGTGGCGACGGAGGCTATTTTTGGCCGCGCTTCCGATGAATTGCGTGCAGTGCAGTCTGCACTTCGTGCAGAGTCTGTGAGTTGGTATTGCGACCTCAGCGAAACACACGGATTTCAATACCACACCGGCCTAGTGTTCGGTATTTACGCGCTTGAGCGCGATCAATTATTGGTTCGGGGTGGTCGGTATGATCACGTCGGAGAGTCGTTTGGACGGGCACGTGCCGCTACTGGATTTAGTGCCGATTTGAAAACCTTGGTTCGGCTCGCGAACTAAGACGGGTTAAAGTCATGAATCGAAATTTAGTCATCCTCGGAAGCCAATGGGGCGACGAGGGCAAGGGAAAGATCGTCGATCTTCTGACCGAGAAGGTCGATTATGTGGTCCGTTATCAGGGCGGGCATAACGCGGGTCATACCTTGGTTGTGAATGGCGAAAAGACAGCCTTGCATTTGATTCCCTCGGGTATCCTGCGTCCGTCGGTGCGCTGTGTGATTGGCAATGGTGTGGTGTTGTCGCCGGAAGCACTGGTGACCGAAATTCAGAAACTCGAAAGTCGTGGACACGAAGTCGTCGATCGTCTGCACGTTTCAACCAACTGCCCGTTGATCATGCGTGTGCATGTGGCGCTCGATCAGGCCCGCGAAGCGGCACGCGGTGACGCGAAGATTGGGACCACAGGACGCGGTATTGGCCCAGCATACGAAGATAAAGTGTCACGGCGTGGTCTGCGGGTTGCCGATGCTATGGATCCAGAGCGCTTTGCAGTCAAGGTGCGCGAGCTGATGACCTATCATAATTTCATCCTCGAGCATCTCTATAAGGCCGAGCCCGTCGATGTTGAGGCGATGATTGTGGAGACGCTTGAGGCGATCTCGTACTTCAAGCGCGCTGTGTGCGATACGGTTGACCTTATTCACCGCGCACGCAAGGCCAACAAAATTATGCTGTTTGAAGGTGCGCAAGGCAGTCTCCTTGATATTGATCACGGCACCTATCCGTACGTCACAAGCTCCAATACAACTGCCGGCGGTGTCGCCACCGGTTCAGGCCTTGGGCCGCGGTACATCGATGCCATTCTTGGTATTACCAAAGCGTACGCGACTCGGGTTGGAGCGGGTCCAATGCCAACGGAACTGTTTGATGCCACAGGGCAGTATCTGGCTGAGAAGGGGCAAGAAGTCGGGACCACCACGGGTCGTGGTCGTCGTTGCGGGTGGTTTGATGCAGTTGCAGTGCGTCATGCGATTGAGGTGAACTCGATCAGCGGTATCTGCTTAACGAAGCTCGATGTGTTGGATGGATTACCCGAGGTCAAGATGTGTGTCGCCTACCGGCTCCCGTCTGGAGAGCAAGTGGACTATCTGCCGAGTGGCGATGCGTTTGCGGCTGCTGAGCCTATTTATGAGACGCTTCCTGGATGGTCAGAGAGCACCTTTGGCACAACACGTCTTGACGACATGCCTGAAGCCGCGCGAAATTATGTCTCTCGATTGGCAGAGTTGGTTGGTGCGCCCATCGATATTGTCAGTACGGGGCCCGATCGCGAACAAACGATCGTGATTTCTTCACCTTTTGGTGTAGACTAGTGTGCAGGGGCAGCATCTGTGTTAGACCCCTATAACTTACAAAAACAATGCATACACAGGCAGTCGTGGGGAAACCCGCCTTTTCGGAGCCGCAGAGGATGATTGGCTCCACGACCGTCCGGTATCGGGAGGTAACCATGTCAAAAGGGCACTCACTACAAGACCCTTTCTTGAATATCCTGCGCAAGGAACGCGTACCCGTCTCAATATTTCTTGTGAACGGAATTAAGTTGCAGGGTCAAATTGAGTCATTCGATCAATTCGTTGTGTTGTTAAAAAATACAGTCAGTCAGATGGTGTATAAACACGCCATTTCGACAGTCGTGCCAGCGCGCAATGTCAAATTGCCTGCGTCTGGAATGGAAGACGACGACGAAGACGATCGCTACGATCTCGATAGCTAAACCACTCTCGCTTGCAATGGTCTCAGGGGTCGAATAGACTCCTGCGCCCTGCTGTCTGTAAGTCAGACAGTCTCCTTGTCATTCGGATGGGCCGAATGATAAAACCCGTAAGGAGCTTTGATGAATCATTACGAAATCGTTTTGCTGTTCCATCCGGATCAGTCAGAACAAGTCCCTGCCATGCTGGAGCGGTACACGAATACTGTGACTGAAGCTGGCGGATCCGTTCACCGCTTTGAAGATTGGGGTCGCCGTCAATTGGCGTATCCAATCAATGATCTGCACAAAGCACATTATGTGCTCTGGAACATTGAGTGTTCTGTAGAGATCCTCGATGAGCTCACCACTACCTTCCGCTTCAATGACGCCGTGCTTCGCAACATGGTGATTAAGCGCGATGAGCCCGTAACTGAAATTTCTCCGATTA
>JAGYIK010000072.1 GCA_018402605.1 Litorivicinus sp.
GTCCACTGAAATCCTGGCGAAGTGAGATCGCAGACCAAACCATTGATCTGCGGAACCAGCCTACCAATTTGCCCAGCGGCGATTTCTGTATCCGGCAAGTCAAAGCAACCGACGATGGCAAATGCCGGTTGACCCAGAAAGGTCAGCAACCCCACCACCGTTCCGACGATGCACCGTTCAATACACTGTTTCATGATGCGGATCAGGACAGCGCAGCGGTCACAGCGGCAATCAATTCAGGGCGGCGAATCGGTTTGGCACAATAGCCAGAAAATCCAGATGCCAAAAACCGCTCGCGGTCGCCTTCAAGGGCGTTGGCGGTGAGCGCGATGACTGGCAAGGGTTGATCGCGTTGCTGGTCCTGTTCGCGTATGTGGCAACAGGCATCAAGACCACTCATTTCAGGCATCTGAATATCCATCAACACCAAATCGACATGCTGTGCATGCTGCAGATAGTCCAATGCCACCCGGCCGTTTTCGGCGATCTCGATATGAGCGCAGCCAAGCTGCGTTAACAGTTTTGAAATCACCAGTTGATTGGTGGGGTTATCTTCTGCAACCAGCACGTGGAGACCCTTCATCGGACCATCGGGCGTTTGTACGACTGTAGGCAGATTTTGTGGGATGGCATGCGCTCTTCGGTCAAAACGCCGCTTCAAGACCTCAGACAGGGCGGGGATGAGCTGTGCTGCGCGGGCCGGCTTATGTAGCACCCGTGTTGGGTTAGCCTGCTTTAATTCTTCACTGTGTCCGCCACTGGTTAGGACGATGACTGGAAGATCAGGCGCGGAGACCGAAACGCGTTCCACGACAGCGGCACCAGACAGCCCAGGCATATGATAGTCACACAGCACAGCATCAAACGGCTCAGCCAACGCATTGGCACGCTCGATTGCAGCAACCCCAGCAAAACCATCATCAGCCGTTACCACCCGGGCCCCATGACTTTCCAGCATGACGGATAATATTTTCTGGTTCAGTGGCAGGTCATCGATCACGAGAATTCGCGTATCGCGCAGTGCATCCGGAGTGACGCGCATGTCGCAAATGGCATCCGGGGCGCGCGGGAGTCGCAAGGTGACGGTCACCGTCGTGCCCTCACCGAGGGTCGACTGCACATCGATTTCCCCTTCAAATGCGGCCACCAATTGACTGACAATGGCCATTCCAAGGCCAGTTCCACCATAGCGACGGGTAATGGAGGAATCTGCTTGACTGAATTTTTCAAACAAGCGTTCCATCTGTTGCTCGGTCATCCCAATGCCCGAATCTTCGACAATCAAACGGACGCGATCCTGCGCTACAGACTCAAGTCGCAAGCAAACAAAGCCCTGTTCGGTGAATTTCACGGCATTGCCTGCCAAGTTGAATAAAATTTGTGCAATTCGAGTCGGATCACCGATCACAGCCGACGGAAAGTCCGGCTGAATTTCAACCATCACATCCACAGGCTTTGCCGCTACTTTTTGCGCCAACACCTCCGCCACCCGCTCGACCTCGTGACGCAAACAAAAAGAAACCTGTTCGTAGTGCATTTGTTCGGCTTCAATCTTTGAGATGTCGAGCACATCATTGATGATCGACAACAGGCTCTCGGCGCTGTGTAAGAGTGTCTCGAGATACTCAAATTGCTCGGCTTCGAGATCCGTCTCCTTGAGCAATTCCGCCATCCCAATCACACCGTTTAATGGCGTACGAATCTCGTGACTCATATTGGCAAGAAACTCTGATTTGAACTGCGCGGTGGCCACAGCCTCCTGACGCTGTGACTCCAGCTCAACTGCCAGTTTACGGCGCAATTCAGACTCGAGCTCGGCACGATGTGCCGCCATCCGTGCGCTCATCTCATTGACAATGACTGCAGCCAGATCCTCCAATACCGCCATTTTTTCCGCCGGCAGGCCGCCTGCGTGGATTGTCCGATCTAACACACAAAGCGAGCCAAGCGTCACACCTTGGGGATCAGTAATTGGCACACCCGCATAAAACCGCAACTGAAAATCGCCCGTTACCAAGGGGTTACTGGCGAATCGGGTATCATTGGTCGCATCCGGCACGATCATCGGCTTGGCATTCGCCACCACATGGTTACAAAAGGCCAACTCACGCGAGGTCTCGCGTGTACCAATGTTGTACTCAGATAAAAAGTACTGCCGGTCGCGATCCATGAGTGAAATCGCACACATCGGCATGCCGAGTAAGGTGGCTGCCAGTCGGGTCAATCGATCAAACCGTGCATCCGGTGGTGTGTCCAACACATGCAGGCGCGCAAGCGCATCCAATCGCGACTGTTCATCAGCTGGGATCGGATACTCAGGGTATGTCCAGGTCGTCAAATCCATTTGACTCACTCCTCATCCATGAAGAGAGCGCACTATGCCTAATGGCGTATGTCGAAATGGGATGTGTTTTGTTGCAATACCGCCCTCTGGAAGAACGAACTTTGCGAAGGATTGCTCATGTCGTCATACGGATTTAACTGGGAGCACGCCCGATATTTTCATCGTGTCGCGTTGACCAAAAGCATGCGTCAAACGGCGCTTTATTTTGAGGTATCACCAAGTACTGTCTCACGCGGCCTGAAAATGTTTGAAAAGGCGCATGGGCAAAAGCTGTTTCGGGATTCTAAAAAAGTGCTCTTAACCGAGCACGGCCTGGCCCTCTGGCCACACCTCGATCAACTCTTCAGCGCGTGGATGAAAACCAAAGCTGCGCTGGCACAGCAACGCGATCAAGAATTCGATGTCTTGCTTGGATTGCCCGAAATCGGAATCAAGCCAAAGCTCCTGCAACACATCCATGCATTTGCGCGCGCACAGGGAATTCAGATCCTACCGACCGGTGAGGCCAGCATCGACGCCATTGCGTTCGGTGAACCGCACATTGGCATCGTCTTAGACCGCCCAACCTCGCAACCCAGTCTCGCAGACGCTCGACTGATAACCGGTGGGCGCTACGACGTATTGCAGTGCGTGTATCGGTCGCGTTTCGACAACCCGCCGCATGTGTTAATCGGGAGCTACTCTGATGTGGAGTGGGAAGAAATCGCGCGGCAGGGGTATTGGGACCTTCCCCATGCACGACACAACGCGATGTGCGCAGTGACACCCGAGCTATCCCGAGAGCACATCGCGACCATTGCGATGGGCTTGGTGGCGCTACCAATCCAGGGTAAGGCTGAAGATCCCGTGCTCGAGCCAGTGCCGGGCTGCACACCCATGCCACTGTACAGCCTGCATTTACTGATGCACCCAGCGTACAAAGAATCCAATCCGCATCGTCTGATTCGGGAGCATTTGATGCTCCTGCTGTCACAAACGCCGGCTGAATTTTACGACGGGATTGCCGCCACACCGGCTCCGCGCTCTTTGCCTCCGCCCTGAGGCCAGAGTGCATCGATGCGTTGCTCAACGTGACGCCCAATATGGCATAGGACATCAAGTACGCTCTGGACGCGGCTGGGATCAATGGCCTGCCCTGCCAGCATCGCCTGATCAAGGGTGCGAAGATCATGCGCACAACGCACATACCCAAGGTTTCCGGTCACAGCGATCAGTGTATGGCACGCGGCCTGCCGTTCATTGAGCGCACCATCGCGCATCCGCGTCGACAAACGCCACAAATCCCAGGATGCCGACCACAACACATCACGCTGTTCGGCCTCAGAGAGATCGCCAAAATTATCTTGCCAAAGCACCGCATCAAACTGCGCTAACGCACTCATGCCGCGCACTCCAGCAACGCTTTAAGCTTGAAATGCATGGCTTGCTTTGAGAGTGGCTTATAGAGAAATTCAGACGCACCACGATCGCGGTACTGACGCCGGGTGGAATCCGACGTGTCGGCCGTAAAGACAACCACATGTGCGCCGCGAACCAACGCACTCAATTGATCGAGGATTTCATAACCCCGGATCCCGTGCACATGATGATCTACAACGACCAACTCATAGCGCCGACGCTTCAGTTCGTCCATCGCTTCTGAGGGGGTATCGGCCACATAGACCTTCAATCCCAGCTCATGGCACACGGTTGCCGCCAATCGCAGTGCCAATTTGTCATCATCGATGACAAGACAATTTCTTCGTTCTCCGAACATTGTATTACCGTCCTCATCCTTGAAACGGAGTCTTACATTACCAAAATTTTGCGGATCGTTGACCCTGCCGTTATCAAACCGAATGGATATGACAGTTCATAGCCTGATCAATTGCATGATTGGTACCACAGCCGAACAACTTTGCAACATCAATTCGGTTATTGGTCAAGATCAAGGCAGGTGACACGATGACTGAGTAGAACACCTGCAGCCTCAAACAGTTTCGATGCAGAACAGTATTTTTCTGCAGACAAATTCACCGCACGCTCGACCTTGACCGGATCCAAATCTTCACCTGTGACCGTAAAATGCAGCTCAACGGCCGTGAAAATCGCAGGTACTGCATCGGCGCGCGTCGCGTGCAACTCACACACACAGCCACTGACACGCTGACGCTGCTTTTTCAGAATAGTGACCACATCAAAACTTGCACAGCTACCGAGACCCATTAACACCAGCTCCATCGGGCGCGGACCGAGATTGCGACCCCCGTGGTCTGGCGCACCATCAACCACCAGCGCATGGCCAGAGCCACTCTCAGCAACAAAGGACACTGCGTCATGCCATGCAATACGTGCTTTCATTTCGATAACCACTCCCGTAGCTGTTTCAGTTCGACCTCCAAGTCGGCCTCATGCAACTGCAATAACTGTCGCCGTGTCGCGTCTTCCGTGCGCCGCGCTTCGCCATCGAGCTGGGCACGCGCTTGGCCATAGGGCATATCCAACAGGGCATTGGAGACTGTCTCAAATGCCTGACTTGACAGTGGCTCCCGCCAATTGGAGAAGCTTGCATCCAATAAGACCCGCATGCGCAACAAACACTCCGCGCGATCCACTTGCTGCTCAAGGTAAGAACCAATCAGTATTTGGATGCTCTGTTCGGTGTCTGCCCGCGCACTGTGCCGAATCGCCTCTTGTGCACGAACTTGGCCGGTCAAGCGCCAGGCATATAGGGCTAAGATCAGCACCAGCGCCAAGGCCAGAAGACCAGTCAACGGCATCACGATGCCAGGTCCTGGAACAAATCCTTGAGTGCCACGCCCGGATCGGGCTGGCGCATGAATGCCTCGCCAACCAAAAAGCCATAGACGGCGTGCGCGTGCATGGCTTCGACATCTGCGCGCTGCACAATACCGGACTCGGTAATCAACACACGATCTTTCGGCACGTCGTCGATTAACGCATAGGTCGTCTCAAGGCGGGTTTCAAAGGTGTGCAGGTTTCGGTTATTGATCCCAATCAGCGGCGTATCCAGTTCAAGCGCGCGGACCAACTCGTCCCCATCATGCACTTCAACCAACACATCCAGCTCCAGATCGCGCGCGCACCGAAATAACGCGTGTAACTCTCTGTCGTTCAGTGCGGCGACAATCAGCAACACACAGTCAGCACCCAGCGCTCGCGACTCATAGATTTGATAGGAATCCACCATAAAGTCTTTGCGGATCACCGGCAGATCACAGGCTACCCGCGCATCAAGCAAATCCTGATCCGAACCTTGGAAGAAGTCCTGATCGGTTAAAATCGACAAGCAGGTCGCACCGGCTTTGGCGTACTGCGCCGCGTGGAGCGCGGGCTGAAAGTCCGCACGCAACAAACCTTTCGAGGGCGATGCACGCTTGATCTCAGCAATCACTGCAGACCGGCACGCGGCGGTTTGTGCAATCATTTTCTGTGCAAAGCCGCGGAC
>JAGYIK010000073.1 GCA_018402605.1 Litorivicinus sp.
CCCTGACGTGCGCACGAGGCACCGGACTGCCTCAGCAGTGCGAACAGAAGACCAACGCGAGCCCCATACTAGACCCGAACGCGCAAAGGTCTCAGCTGCAACGCATACACAAACAGCATTGCACCCATTGCCGCTCTTAACATTAACCACAGAAGTGACTCCAGATGCATTGGGAACAGATGTAACCGAGATAAGCCTGCGATATCAATCGTTAATCCAACCATCACACCGACACAAGGCAGGAGCCGCAACCAAAATGTCGTTCGGTACAGGCTGGTCACAACCAAGATCGACAATACGGTCAACAGATGCACAACAGCAACATAGCGGCTGTACCCGATGATCAGCGCAAAGGCCTGCTGATCATAAACCGGCGGGATCAGAAAATGACTTGCGAACCATTGCGGATTTGAGAGTGAAACGATTGATGCACCGGCCAATATTGATGCGACGCTCAATATCAAAACAGTCCATCCGGTGGCACGCCGCCCGCTCTCTGAGTCATCTATTTGACTGAGCACATCCACTCTCAAAGATCCAAACAACTGGGTATCAGAAAATCTACAGGTAGGCCTTCCGCAGCGCGAAAAGCCCACCTGTATGCGCTAGAGCGGTGATCCTAATCGAATGATCCATTACAATCTAATGCATATGTTTCACTGGTGATATGTACAGAATGAATAATAGATACGATCTCAATTTACTACGGGTTTTTCAGGCGATTGCTGACACCGGTTCAATCTCGAAGGCGGCATCAAGGCTCTCCCTCTCGCAACCTGCAGTCAGCCACGCGCTCAATCGACTGCGTAAACAGATCAATGATCCGTTGTTTATTCGCGCCCGAGGGGAGTTTCTGCCCACCAGTCGTGCCAATGAGATCAGAGCAGAAATCGATCAAATCCTGCTGACCGCACAAAAGGTCTTTTCGCCCGCACTGTTTGATCCGGGGCTGATCCGATCCATCCGTATCGGTGTATCTGACTATGCATTACATACATTCGGGCCAGCGTTGCTTCGGGAAGTCGCACACCACAGTCCAAAGGCACGTATCGAATTCATCCAAAATGATGGAAAAACACTCGATAAACTCGCGAAACAGGACTTGGATCTTGCATGCTGGGGCGATCGCATAGTCCCAAACGGATTTTCATCACAACACATCCTCAACGAACATTACCTGTGTGCTCTTCCCCGCACTCACGTGTTCGCCAATGTTCAAGAATTCACTCTCGCTCACTATCTGGAGTGCAAACACGTGATTTTTAGTGATGGCGCGCCTGGACTGAGCTCCATCACGCTATATTTGGAAAAACACCATCAAGAGCGACACATATTGGCCACCAGTGGAAATTTTTTGGGTAATTTGTCGCTGCAAAGGCCCAATGGCATTGTCAGCCTTCCATCCAGACTGCAACATCTGATCCCATCTGACATGCTTCTCAAACTGCTTCCATTTGAGCTCCGGGCAAGTTTCCCTACGGCGTGATCTGGAGCGGACACCGCTTGACAATGATCCGGCAATCGCCTGGATCGTTGATCGCATGGCGGAGCAGATCGCACAGGAAGACCCTCCTGCCCAGCGTGCAAAATAGTCTAACGTCGCTCCATGAATAGGGTCACCTCAGCCACATCGAACCTGAATTTTTGTGAAATAAGATCGGTTAAACAGGCGTTTCATCGAGCCCAAACCAATCTTCGAATGTAACTCAATGACCGCTCCAACGGGTATCGCCATCTGATAAGTCCAAGGAAACGCATTCCTCGAACGAACGCCCATGGGCTTCTAAAATATCGGCGGCAGATCCTCGTAAGAGCCGTCTTCGCGTCGGTCAATGTGCCACGTGCGCTCACGGACGCCCTCGCCAATGCTGTACTGAAACACCTCGTCGAGGATCAGACGATTGCCCCAATCTCGGCCCTCAATATCGACTTAAACCGCTGCACCAACTCACCACTGCGGATTCTGCACGAGCCTCATGCCTTAACCGGAGCCGTCAAAGAATTCAAACAAATCCAATGGTGGCTCGACCGCTTGATAATTGGGGCCGTGGATCGTTGTCGCGCATCCTGACAGCACTGCAGTGATACAACAAATTAACAAAAGACGTTTCATCACGGATTTAACCCCAAGAGTTGTTGTCGCAGAAGCGAGGCTGTGAAGTCGCCTCGGAAAGCCAAATATCAAAAATCTGCGACTGAGTTCGCGTCATCAATCACGCCTATCAAGGTCCTGTTGAGATGAAACTGACTGCCAGTATCCGGATCAAAGCTACCAACCAAACCGATCGCCCTCTGGCGATATCTGGAAACAATTGGGTGAGCTTGAGCCTGCCAATCTGCAATCAGTCCCGGTGTCGAAAACGCCTCTGTTTCGGATCTCATCAATCGATGCCTCAGCGATGTCGCGACCACTGACCGAACGCAGATAATTGAGCACTAGGGCCACAGGTTGCCGTGGGATCGTATCGACCATCGCCGCTGAAAAGCTGGATTTCATAGATGTCCCAAAACAGCACAGAGAGACGCCCCTCTCCAACCAACATCGGTGTTCTATCGGGGGCCTTTTGCCATCACATGTGCCGGAGCCGTGGAGCAACAGACTTGCCGAGATGAGGCACGCAACCAGCAAACACCATCTCGACGGATCTGCATCATGACCCGCTTTGACGCGCGTCTCATGCAACCCACCGCAGTTCACTGAGACGCCCACATCGAGCTTGCCATGGTTCGCCCGACTCCATTCAAGGCCCTCTCGCAATTGATCCTCTGTCAGGGCCATTAGCCCCTCAATAATCTGCTCGTGAGCGCCTCTCACCAGCACTTCGACTGCACATTTCTTTGTCGAGACCATCGCATACCTCTTCACTACTCTTCACGCAACTTGCGGCCCAAATGTGAGAGTGGGGTGTGATGCCGACATATTCCATGATTTTCGGAAAATTTCCGAGAAGACTGCGCTTTTGGAAGTACGGATTGATTCAGCCGGTATCACCACAACGTCGATGGTGTCATTCGATACGCTGAAACATGCCATATGTGGAGAGCACAAGATCCTCATATGCACGGAGGAGGCAAAGGGCATCCCGCGTCAACTTAAAGCATCGCGCACGTGAATCCTGCATTTCGGTCTCGACGACAAAGTGCCGATCGATGAGTTGTTTCATCACGCTACGCAATGTGCTCTCGGCGCAGTGTGTAGAGAGACAGAGAACCTTCATCATCAAGGGTGAGGGATGGCTCCGATACAGCTCGATCAGCACATCCAACTGAATCTGACTCACGCCATCCAACCGATTCCGTTCGAACATACGTACCATTTGATACGCATTTCCGAAATCTGCATGCGAGTACTGGCGAATCGGTCTGTCCATGTCAGGAACATAGCACCGACGCCTGACAAGTCGTTGCCGACATCGCGACAATTAACGCGCGACATTCGCGACTACAATCACCTGTTTTTTATGCAAAAAAATTTTAAATGTTTAATAAGTACCGCGGATCTCACTGCTATTTATGCCGCCAAAAACCACCAGCCAACCAATAGCCTCCCTTACATTGACCCGATCGCATTGCTAGGAAAGCAGGTAGGGTATCTAAGACACGATGACCATCATCGATCCCGAAAACAGCTTGATCACGCTCGCTATTGCATCGTTGCAAGAGCCCTCAGCGCAATTGAGCCCCGAAGGTGAATTGGCGTCTCTCGAAGCCAGACGCCTTGTCGCGGTCAAGCACCTCGCCGATGAAATCTCGAAAAATCCAACCGCATCGGTCTGCGCCGCTCATCTGATTGTCGAGATTGCACTTCAGGCTTTAAACGACTCAACTGAGACAACTCGCCCAGAACCGTGACACCAACAATCGATCCAAATGACCACACAAGTCGGCCAAGCCAACCCATGCGATCGGCCGGATTGATCAATCGACCTCCATCCACTAGGATGGACTCCGTCATTTAACAAAGAGGGACATCCTCCAGGCGCACATGTTCAGTTTGTGGTTCAGAAATCGATAAAAACACCGCATACACCGTCTCTGTGAACAAAAGCTCAAGGTCGGCGTTGTATTAACTGCGTCGATGGCGCAGAAAGCCAAGCACTCCGTGGCGTCTGCAACACCTTGTGTCACTGCAGCGCCTCAGGCCGCTCCCTGCGCACCGACACCGGAGCTTGTCGTACCGAAGGCAGAACTGACCGTCTCAGCGCCAACAGATGACGCGCCCAAAGGCATCTCAAAAACGACTCATATCGTCGCAGCCATTGGTAATCATCGTTCTGATCGCTCTGACAAATTGTAGGCGCCTCTCGCACTAGAAGAGTAGCGCCGCGCCACCTGCCATCACGGTACAAACAAAACCAGCGCAGAATTTTTGGATCTGTGTAGACGGCAAGTTTGACTCCCCAAGATATGCGCTGATCACGTATCCGATCGACAAATGCCACCGGCAAGCCATGCCACCTGATCCTGCCAACGAAAATGACCAGAGATACCGTGGTGAACACTGTTAGATAAATGAGTTTGATCGCACTTCGCCCGCACAATGTCGCAGCGCAATGTGCCTGATCGATGCAAGCAACAAAAATCCGACCCCCGCTTGTACAAAAACCCGCCATAAAACCCAGCAGCCAACAAGCCAATCCAGGCGGACGGGTGTCTTTAACACGACGCACTGCCGTCCCACTCGGTGGCGACACCACAGCTGGGCGCAACAACACCAACAAGGACATGAAAATCATGGTTCCAATTAACAAGGGCTTTAACACATCAGGTGGCGCAAAGGCGGCCGCCAAGGATCCAAACAATCCACCGATCGCCATTGGGATCAGAATTGCCCTCAAATCAAAGGTTTCCAAACGATCGTGTCGTTTGAACTCCGATACAGCAACAACCGATTCGACAAAAATCCCGACGCGATTGGTGGCATTGGCGATTTCGGGCGGCATACCCATGATCATCAAGGTGGGCAATACCAGATTGGAGCCACCGCCTGCGACCGTATTAATCGCGCCGGCGATCAGCGCAACTGCGATCAAAACCGCAATTTCAACAGCGGCAAATTCCACGGACTTTCACTCCTCGCTAAACCATGGGAGAGACACCATGGCGGAGTGCATCATCGCAGAGGGGCCTAAAGACCCGCAATCAACGCATTACATTTCGATGATTTGTGGCGTGTCCAATTCGCAAAGCCAGTCAGCCAGCTCAGCCGCGACCGGCTTGCCATGCTCGGCCAGAAATGCAAGCAGCCGCGCAGGAGTCATCGTGACCACCTGCTCCTCGGGAAATCCAAGTGCATCAACTTTACTCAGCGCCACATCAACGTCACCGATGGTGTAGTGCACATGCGAATCGCTCGACAACACCACCTTCCAATCAAGACGCATGACGGTCTCGAGAATTTCGACGCAAAATGGCTCGCTCCCCAACCGCGAACTGACAAACGACGAATTATTGATCTCAATGAGCACGTTGTTGTCCCGTGCAGCGCGAACTACCTCCTCGATATGGATGGGGTAGTTTGGATTACCGGGATGACCCAAAATCTGAATTAAGCCCGACTCCATTGCCGCAATCATCGAAGCCGTATGCGCCTTCCGGTCACTTGGGGGGTACACAGGCTCATGAAAACTCGCAATGCCAAAATCCATGAAACTCATGAGCGTCTCATTCACATCCAGGATTCGGGGGCCAGGAAGGATATTCGCCTCAATCGCTCTCAGCATCGCGACACCGTATTTCACACGAGGCAACACACGCATATTGCC
>JAGYIK010000074.1 GCA_018402605.1 Litorivicinus sp.
ATGGTCGGATGCGAATCGCAGATTATCGAGAAAGGTCGCGTGCGCCGCGTTCCCCTCGGCAATCCCAGCCATCACATGAATATTTTTCGCGCCGATGGCAGAACCGTATGCAATGGCCTCTGCGATCGATGCACGCGCTGCTGGGATCTGATCCGGTTGTGCTGCTAAGCCCCCTCGATCGCCTTTGATCGTGTTGAGTCCAAGCATGGGAAGACCTGTTTCCCGAAGTGCATTCTGCACCTCCGCCAGTGGCTGCGCGTAGGGGAAATGGCATTCGACAGCAGAAAATCCGGCCTGTGCGGCTGCATAGATGGCTTCGGCGAGTGGCCGGTCAGTCCAGAGAAATCCAAGATTGGCAGAAAAGCGTGGCATTAGGTCCACTCCACATGAAATTGCCGTACAAGATCATGAACTTGCGCGGGCGTTAGGGCGTTTGGTTCGAGGGATCGGGTCAATAAGGCGAGCTTTGCCGTGGCTTCAAGCTCCTCAGCGGCATAGGTCGCCGCCTCAATGGTTTTTGCGCTGACGACCGGGCCGTGATTCGCCAACATGACAGCGGCATGGCGGCCAGCTAAGCCAGAAATAGCGGTGCCGATGGCTGAGCTACCAGGCATGTAATAGGGCAGTAAACGCACCTTGCCGAGCTGCATGATGCCGTAGGGTGTCAGATGTGGCAGCCAGTCATCGGTCTCTTTGGCATCGATAAGTGAGAGGGCGGTCGCATAGCAACTGTGCAGGTGAACGATCGCTCCAGCGCGGTCGCCCCGGGTCTGATAGAAGGCCAGATGCAGTGGAACTTCCTTTGTCGGTTTGCGTCCACTGAGATAATCGCCATTGGCATCGAGAATGCTTAAGTTTTCTGGAGTCAGGCGCCCAAGGGACACTCCGGTGGGTGTTACAGCGATGGTGCCATCGTTGAGTCGTACAGAGAGATTGCCAGTACTGCCATGGGTTAGCCCGCGTTGGTAGAGGCTATGTCCCAGTTCGCAGAGTTGTTCGCGTTGATCCATCAGAGGCCCTTGAGAACGTTCAGTGCGTCGATAAAGAAGCCGGGTCCACCGAAGTTGCCGCTTTTGAGCGCCAGAGCTAGCGGATCGGAGCTCTGATTCGCAAACACCCAAGGAACACCCGGGCAAATCTCGGGTCCGACGAGGACTTGAGCGATACCGAGTGCTTGTGTCACGGCGCCTGAGGTTTCACCCCCGGCGATGACAAAGCGCCGGACGCCGGATGCGTAGGCCTCTGCAGCGATCCGCGCCATTGCGGTCTCGATGCGTTGCCCAGCGTCCTGTATGCCAAGTAAAGCTTGGCTGGCTTTGACCCGCTCAGGTGTGTCTGTTGCATAGATCAAGCAGGTCTGATCTGGCGCTTGATGGCGCCACCATGCGAGCGCCTGCCCAGCGCTCTCTGGATCCTCTGGATTAATTTGAAAAGCAGGATAGGTGGTCTTCCAAGTGGCGACCTGCTGTCGTGTCATCTCTGAACAACTCCCACTTAAAATCAGACTGGAGCTGGCGACCTCAGGCCAGGGCGCGGGGCGATTCTGTGCGAGTCCGAGCTTCGCAGGCAGCGGCATCGCCAGCGCGCTTCCGCCTGTGAGCAAAACAGAGTCGGGCGTTTGGGCAATCAAGCGTTCGAGATCACTAAACTCCACAGCATCCGCAATGACGTGGGTGGTCCCAGGCATTGGGTCTCCGGCCTGTTGTGCTATTCGACTCCACAGTCCGACCTCACTGGTCACCTGTGGCGCCAGCACGCGGCACAGGTTGGCATCGGTCATTGGATTTAATGGATGGTCTTTCAGGCTTGATTCTGACAATAGCTGATTGCCAACAAAGAGGTGTCCCATAAACACAGCGCGACCGTTTTCCGGGAAGGCGGGACAATACAGCGCCTGAGACTGCCCAGTGAGTTGCATTAGGGCTTCGGCGACCGGTCCGATGTTACCTTTTTCGGTCGAGTCAAAGGTTGAGCAATATTTCCAGTACAGGGTGGTTGCTCCGCGTGCAAGGAGCCAGCGACCCGCATGCTCACATTCGCGAACAGCTGCGTCAGCAGGCGTTGATCTGCATTTCAACGCGATGATTTCAATATCGGCGGTACTCGTCTGATCATCTGGAGGTAGGCCAAAATGCAGTTGCACACGCGCACCACTGCGCGCCAATAAGCCAGCGAGATCACTCGCACCGGTGTAATCATCCGCGATACAGCCGAGTTTCATGAGGCAACCCCAGGCAAAGTGACGCCTGAGCGTGCGGCCAAGACCTTGGCTACAGCGCTGTCGTCTTCGCCACCCAGTCCTTGACGCACCGCATCGCGATACAGTGCCAGCGCCGTCTCAGAGAGCGGTGTGACGATCCCGGATTGCTGTGCTTCCTCGGTCACGATGCCCAGATCTTTGACGAAGATGTTGACATTCGAGAGTGGGGTGTAGTCGCCATCGGCGATGTGTGGTCCTCTGTTCTCAAACATCCATGAGCTGCCAGCGCAATGTGAAATCACCTCGAGTACCTCATGCAGATCCATCTTGAGTCCGGCGGCGAGGTTTAAGGCCTCAGCGGCCGCAGCGATGTGTACGCCGGCTAAGAGCTGATTAATTAACTTCATTTGTGAGCCAGCGCCAGGCGCATCGCCGAGGCGAAATACATGTTCTGAAATAGCATCAAATACCGGTTTGACGTGGTCAAAATGATCTGGATGGCCTGAGGCCATGATCGACATCCGTCCTGCGCGCGCTTTTGCAGCACCCCCACTCACAGGCGCGTCGATGTACCCAAAGCCAGCGTGAGCGACACGTTCAGCGATAGCGGTGGCTCGACTGGGAGCAAGGGTGACGCAATTGACGATCACGGCATGCGGGGAGAGGGTGGAGAGCAGACCGGATTCAAAGATGACCTGTTCGGCCTGGTCTGCGTTAATGACAAAAATGAGCGCACAGTCCACAGTGCCTGCAGCGTTGATGTCGTCAATCGCTCGGCCGCCATCAGCAGCGAAAGCATCCCGTGCCTCGAGGTTGACATCTATTCCTGATGTCTGCAGTCCTGCGCGATGACAAGACAGTGCCGCACCATAGCCCATGGATCCAAGGCCAATCACGAGAGTATGCATGCGGAACGCTCCATTTATTGTTGTCTGTATCCAGATGATGCGAATATGCCATCCGCAAACGCATCATCATAAGAAAGAGAGGGAGCTGTGGCTAGGATTGTAGTGACCGGTGGCGCCGGATTTTTGGGACAGTTGGTCATTGAAGAGCTTCTGCAATCGTCATCGCTGCAACTGAATGGGCACATCGTTACCCTGGATGCGCTCGTTGTTCTCGATCGTGTGATTCCGCCCGGATGCTTCGCAGATCCAAGAATCGTGGCGATTGAGGGCGACCTTGGCACGATTTTACAGACCCAACCGGCGTTGCTTGCGGATGCCGACGCTGTCATTCATCTTGCCAGTGCAGTCAGCGGCGAGTGCGAGGCCGATTTGAATTTAGGCTTGGAAGCCAATTTGCAAACGGGCATTCGGTTGGGGCAGGTCCTTGCGGACTCAGCGATCCGTCCAGTGTTGGTCTTTGCAAGCTCCTTGGCGATTTACGGTGGCACAGCGGCCGCACCTTTACCTGCGGTTATTACAGATAGCGTTCGGCCGACACCGCAAAATAGCTATGGTGCGCAAAAGTTGATGCTGGAGACACTCTATGCAGACTTAGACCGGCGCGGTTTAATCGAGGCACGTACGCTTCGTTTGATGACGGTGAGCGTGCGCCCCGGGAAGCCTAATCAGGCAGCCAGTGGTTTTCTATCCGGCATTGTGCGCGAGCCGCTTCAAGGCCAGTCTTCAGTGGTACCCGTCGATCCGGGGCTCGAGGTGGCATTAAATTCACCCGCGGGGGCGGTCTCTGGTCTGATTCGGGCGTTGGCGGTGGATTCCAAGACATGGGGTGGTCCGCTTGGCGTGAACCTTCCCGGAATTCAGATCTCGGTCCAAGAGATCATCGATGCGCTGGAGGTTGTGGGTGGGCCCGAGGCTGTGGGCCGACTCAGCTATGTGCCGGATGCGCGGATCAGCGACATTGTCAGTCGGTGGCCATCTCGATTTGAAAGCCTGCGTGCGGCGCAGATTGGTTTTGAGGATGAATCTGCATTTGTCGATGTTGTGCGCCGCTTCCAAGCAGGTATGACGCGCTAGACGATCCGGCACGCGGTATCAAAGCTTGGTCGTGGTGCCCGTGGGTATAGGGCATCGGCTTGTCCGGCTCCCCAAAAGCACGACGGTGAAGTTAAACCGCCAGTTTGACCAAAAATGCGATGCAATGGCATCCGCCTCAATCCACCCATCGGGCCGCAATCGAGGCCAAGGCTCCGTGCGGTCAAAATGAAAAATCCGGCCTGAATATTGGCGTTCATCAGTGCCATCCGCTCAACCCGCTCGGGTGGCCAAGAAGCGTGTGCCGGTGGCTGACTCATGTGCGGTGCTAAGACCTTAAATTGATCATAAAACTTCAGGTCATAGGCCAAGATGGCAGCAGCAGGCGCCGTTTTCACGCGGTCCGCGTTGTAGCCATGTGCTGCCTTCGCGAGATGTTCCATGGCATCTGCGCTGTGCGCAAACACTACACGGAGCGGGCAGGAGTTATTGGCGGTTGGTGCGAGGGCGGTCAGCTCCCAAAGCTGGTGGATCAGAGATTCAGGGATCGGGGTGTGGCTAAATTCTTTATGCGATCGGCCATCGGTGATGAGGTGGTTCAGTTCGGTCATGGTTCTGCTCTTTATGCAATTGATGATCAAAACGGTAAGGGCGAGCGATCAGATCACAAGCGCCTGCTCATAGATTTATAAAATTGATCAATTAGAAAAATACGATTGGGAATATGTATACAGGATTGGGATGATGCATGCTCAAACAAGGAGTTGCGTCATGTTGTTGACACTACACACCCGCTGGAAAGCCTGGATGGTTCGCGTCGAGCAGTGGATTTCGCCACAGGGTTTGGCACCGTTATCGCCTGTTGAAGCCATGTTGCCGCGAGACGTCCGGCGCGTCATCGATTGCGCATAAGCGCTGGTCTTTTGTTGTCTCCATCGGCATGCTCGTAAAAAAAGGAGCCCGTGGATGCAACTGAAGCACCGCATTGCCCGTGTTCTGCACGGATTCATCATCGCTGCCATGTGGTTGGCTGGCGCCTATATTGTCTTGTTTATCGCGCTATTGTTTCTCTAGGCGTCCAAACACCTGATTGAGGTTGGCCACGGTGCGCGTCGCCAAACGGCTGTCTGGGACAGTCAATTGATCCCAGATACTCAAGTGATCGGTGGCCTCGATGACGGTATCGCTCAGCTCCACAGAATGCCCCCAGCGTAAACGCAGTAGCCGGTGTTGATCGAAAAAGCCTGCGGTCTCATGTTCGCCAACCCAGGTATCCACGAGGAGACCCGAAGGCGGGGTGAGGTGTGCTGGACTTAGCATGCGGGCCTCGTCTTCGGTGAGTCCTAACTTGTCATTGATTCGCGTGGCGATCAGCGGGTTCAGGTCATACACACCAGAGACAAGGCCTAAATAGCGAATCGGAAAGCGGGGTGTGGCCTCCTGATTTGCGCATTGGCATGCCAACATGGCAGCCAAATGTGCGCCGGCTGAGTGCCCAAGAATCGCCATTTGCGATCCATCGAGGTCAAGGCGAGTTGCGTGCTGAATGAGCCATCCGCTTGCTGCGGCCACGTCGTACACAATCTCTTGAATGCCGACATCCGGACACAGGCGATAATTGAGC
>JAGYIK010000075.1 GCA_018402605.1 Litorivicinus sp.
TTTTTTGGCTGATCACGATACGCAGTGGTATCCCGATCAGATCCATGTCGGCAAAGCGCACACCAGGTCCTAAGTTTCGATCATCGAGTAATACCTCGAATCCTTCTGCCTCGAGGTCTGTTTTTAACTTCAACGCCTCGGCGTCCACCTCAGGGTTTTTATTTCCGCCGATGGGTACGATGCATAAATCAAAAGGAGCAAGCGACTTTGGCCAGCAAATCCCGCGCTCATCATGACGTTGCTCAATGGCTGCAGCCACAATGCGGGTAACGCCAATGCCATAACAGCCCATATACAGTGTGGCCTGTTTGCCGTTTTCATCGAGCACGGTCGCACCCATGGACTCTGAATACTTCTGCCCCAGTTGGAAGACGTGTCCCACCTCAATGCCACGGCGAATTTGATAGGTCCCTGATCCATCCGGTGCCGGATCACCTTCTTGTGCGTTTCTTAAATCGGCGCATTCGGGTTCAGGGCAATCGCGACCCCAGTTGATGCCGAAATAATGCCAACCGTCGCGATTCGCACCCGCCCCAAAGTCGGAGCATACGCTCACCTGCCGATCCGCGATGATCGGAATCGGACAATTCACAGGACCAAGCGAACCAGGCCCTGCGCCCATCACCGCACGCACTTCGGCTTCGGTTGCAAAGGTGAGGGGTGAGGCGACTGCCGGATGGGTCGCTGCCTTGACTTCGTTCAGTGTGTGATCGCCACGGACCAGAAGTGCGACAAAATCCGCCTCAATGGACTCACTGGCTTTGACGACGAGTGTTTTAATGGTTTTTTCGATCGGCAAATCAAAATCGGCCACTAAGGCCTCGATGGTTTTTTGCGTCGGTGTTTCCACCTCACGCATGGCTTCGGATGGCGGTTTGCGCTCACCTACAGCAATACATTCGGCTTTTTCAATATTGGCAGCCAGGTCGGAGCCGGTTGAAAATACAATGTCGTCTTCACCTGAGTCGGCAAGGACATGAAATTCTTGCGATCCAGAGCCACCAATGGCACCGGAATCCGCGAGCACGGCACGGTAGTTCAAGCCAAATCGATCAAATGCACGGCAATAGGCATCAAACATCGCTTGATAACTTGCTTTCATACCATCCACAGTGAGGTCAAATGAATAGGCGTCTTTCATGATGAATTCGCGAGAGCGCATGACCCCGAAGCGCGGTCGCACTTCATCGCGGAACTTGGTTTGGATTTGATAAAGATTCAGCGGTAATTGCTTGTAGGAATTGACTTCACGACGGACTAAATCCGTGACCACCTCTTCGTGGGTTGGCCCAAGACAAAAATCGCGATCATGGCGATCTTTCAGTCGCAACAGTTCAGGGCCAAAATGGCTCCAACGCCCTGACTCTTGCCATAATTCAGCCGGTTGCACACTCGACATGAAAATTTCTTGGGCACCGGCACGGTTCATTTCTTCCCGTACAATGCGCTCAACTTTCTGTAGCACCCGAAGGCCCAACGGCAGCCAAGTGTAGAGGCCCGAGGCGAGTTGTCGGATCATGCCGGCGCGGACCATCAGTTTGTGGCTGATGACCACTGTATCAACAGGGTCTTCCTTTAAGGTGGGCAGCAAGAGTTGCGTGGTGCGCATCGCGTATCCATGTAATGTATGTGAAAGGCGTCAGTATAACGGGCTTCGGCCTGAAGGAGTGTAATGCAACCCATTGTTTGTCTGGACTCGGGATTTTCCAACGACGGATCCACAGCCTTTGGGTGGCGCCATGCTGGACAGTATCGTGTGGTCACAGATGCGAGCGATCTATCCGGCGCATTGGACGAACTGGCCGATCAGGCAGCGGCAGGACGGCATGTGGTCTTTACACTGGCATTTGAGGCCAGTGCTCTCTTAATGCAGATGCCTGCACGCTTTTCGATGCGCCATCACAGTCCGCGACTGCTCGAGGCGATGATTTTTGAGCAGCCGCCTGAACCTATTGTAGTGGATCCAATCGAGACGTTTGACGCGCCGCCGCAGTGGTCTCGCCCAGATTATGACGCGTACGCGCGGGCGTTTCAGACAATTCAAGACGCCATTGCCAGCGGTGTGTGTTATCAAATTAACCACACCTTCCGCTTACAGGGCACCTTCGCGGACGACCCATGGATGCTCTATCGATGGCTCTGTTCTACGCAGCCTGCGCTCTATGGCGGCTATGTGCAGTTCGGTGAGCATCAGGTGCTGTCGCGATCGCCTGAACTGTTCATCAAAAAACGCGGGAGCACAGTGCGTTCCGAGCCGATGAAAGGCACCGCAAAACGCTTCGCGGATCCAGTCAAAGACCAGAAGTCACTCGATACCTTGCGCCATGATCCGAAAATGCAGGCCGAGAATTTGATGATAGTGGATCTCATCCGAAATGATCTGAGTAAGGTCGCAAAGCCCCAGTCAGTGCGCGTACCCGAATTATTTGCGACCCGTTCACTCAAATCGGTGCACCAGATCTCATCGATTGTTGATGCTGAACTCAATCAGAGTGTGGGTTTAGTGGCGTTATTGTCTGCATTGTTTCCGTGTGGATCGGTTGTGGGTGCGCCGAAAACGAAAGCACTGGAGCTCATCCAGTCTCTCGAAGCTGACGCGCGCGGCCTGTATACCGGAAGTCTTGGGTATTTAGAGCCCAATGGAGATCTCACGCTATCCGTTGCAATCCGCACTCTTGAACTGGAGCGTGGTCAGGCCACTCTGGGTCTCGGCAGTGGCTTGGTTGCCGATTCTGATTTGCAGGCGGAGTGGGCCGAGTGCTTACTCAAGGGCCGCTTTGCCGGAGTTCACTTCGAGTCCTAATTCGGCATCCAATGCTTTAAACGGCGTATGGTCATCACAGGCTTCGAAGTAGTGTTGAATGTGCGCGCGCTCACGTTTCACAAAATCAGCAATCGCGCGACGAAATTCGGGCTCAGCAATCCAATGGAAACTTTTGGTTTTCACCGGTTGAAAACCACGTGCGATTTTGTGTTCCCCTTGGGCGCCAGGGTCAAAGCGCGCGATGCCCTCAGAGATAGCGTAGTCGATCCATTGGTGAAAACAGGTTTCAAAGTGCAAGCAATCGACATTTGCCAGCGCCCCCCAGTAGCGACCATAGAGCGTGGTCTGATCTCTTAAGCACAACGACATCGCCATCCGCTCGCCGTGTTGCACAGCGAACGCGACACAGAGACTGTCGGGGATGCGTTCTGCTGCGAGGCGGAAAAACTCCTCGGTCAGGTAGCCCCGACTGCCGCGGACGGCATAGGTCATCTGGTAACACTGAAACAGTGTCTTCAGTGCATCGAAATCCAGTTGATGACCATTAAGGCGCTCAAAGGTGATGCCTTGTTCGGCGACCCGGCGGCGCTCACGGCGCGCCTCTTTTCGGCGTTTTGAGTTAAATAGCGCCAGATGATCTTCAAACGTGGTGAAGCCTTGGTTGAACCAATGGAACTGCACGCCGTGCCGTTCGATCCAGGTGTCATCGGCACCGATGAGATCGGTGCTGGCCTCGTTGGGGAAGAGGATATGCCAGCTTGAGAAGCGTTCAGCCAGCTCTTGCCTCGCACAGGTCATAAGGGCATCTGCGATGACTGTGGCATCGGCGTCTGGGCGGATGAGGAGTCGCGGCCCGGTGGCGGGTGTAAACGGAACCGCTGTGATGACTTTTGGGTAGTACTGCATCCCATGACGATTGTAGGCGTCAGCCCAGGCCCAATCGAACACGTACTCCCCGTAGGAGTCGTGTTTGACATAACAGACCATGCCGCCCGCCAGCCCCAGATCATCATGGCAGGTGACGTACCGGTTGCCAGCCGGTTCCCACTCCGACACTGTTTGAGTCCTCAAGTGCAGAGAGGAATCCGTGCAATAGCCCGGGATAGCGGGTGGGATTCATGGCATCCCATGCCGTGGGTTCGATGGCATGGATAGATGGGTGGACCCCTGACTTCATAACGCTCTCGGTTTAAGGCGTCCCTGCGGGTGTGTAGGATGTCAGCGTCAATGCCAACATACGCTTGTTATCACGCGTTTCGAGCTTCACGAGCTGATAGTCCAATTCCGGCGCTAGCCAGAATTCGAATGAGCGTTTGGGATCATCTTCCAGCAGCGCGAACTTCAGGGTGTTGAATGACCCCATGGGTGTCTCGATGACTTCCTCGCCGGCACTGGCCATCTCGCGGGTTTTCAAACCATTGCCGCTGAGCATGGTGATCTGCGTCGGTGGAGCTTTCCCTTGCTGCAGCAGGTGTGCGAGATGCAATCGGAACCCCAGTGGATCCAGGGTGCCCGGATCCATTGGGAGTTCCGATTGTTCGGGTTCGTGCAGTCGACTCAGTGATTCTTTGTTCCAGTTAAAACGGAAGTGGCGACCCTTGGTTCTGCCGAGGACGCTCTGGGTGTAGCTGTAATCAAGCGGCGTCCAGCCATTGTCTTGATCAAAGATGAGGTTGGTTGTTTCCGTTGCCGATCCGATGCTGGCCTTGGCATCGAGTGTCATTTGCCAATTCCCATCGGTCTTGAGGAGTGTCTCAGTTGCCTCTGTCTCCAGTCGGATGCCAACGCTCCAGATCATGTCATAGGTCGCGCTGTAGCCTCTGGCTTGGGCCTGTGTCGTCATCAGTATGAGGACGATAAGAACAAATGCTTTCAAGGTGTTACGACTCCGAGTGAGATATCTCGAACCACTGCTGGATAGAGTACATGTTCTGCGTCCAATACCCGCGCTTTCAATGTCTCTGCAGTGTCTCCTGGCACAATTGGCACTTCGGTTTGGCGAATAATCGCACCACTGTCGAGTGCCTCAGTAACCCAGTGCACGCTCGCTCCGGCGACTGTATCTCCGGAATCAATGGCGCGCTGGTGTGTGTCGAGCCCTTTGTACTTTGGCAGTAGTGAGGGGTGGATGTTGATCAGGCGATGGCGATAGGCCGCAACGAATTCGTTCGATAGAATTCGCATGAATCCGGCAAGGACAACAAGTTGGGGTTGGTAATGATCTATCCGTTGCATGAGCGCACGATCAAACTCGAGCCGGTCGGCGAAGTCACGGTGAGACAGGATCTCAGTGGGAATGTTTGCATCCAGCGCATAGTCGAGGCCGCCTGCGCCGGCGACATTGGAGATCACCGCTACCAGATCGGCTACGCCAAGTTCGCCTCGCGCTTTCGCATCGATCAGGGCTTGCAGATTGGTCCCGCTCCCTGAGATGAGGCAAACCACCCGCATTACGCAAAGGCACCTGAGAACATCACGGGTAGATTGGATCGATTCACCAGTTGCCCGATCACAAGAGGCTCTTCGCCCGCCGACTTTAAGGCATCCATCACCGCATCGACGGCAGATTCAGGGCAGAACAGGACAAAGCCAATGCCGCAGTTAAAAGTGCGTAGCATCTCTTCGGCACCGACATCGCCTGCATGCTCAAGCCAGCGAAAAATCTCAGGTCGAACCCAGCGATCGAGGTCCACGTCGGCTGCTAATTGGTCACTAAATGAGCGCGGAAGATTCTCCTGAAAACCACCGCCTGTGACATGCACCGCAC
>JAGYIK010000076.1 GCA_018402605.1 Litorivicinus sp.
TGCTGCACAAAGGACAGTCTGCCCGGATGCTCGGCTATGACCTCTGCATTGATGATCAATTTGTTTACTCGAGTCGTTCTGATGGATTAATTTGCGCCACGCCCACGGGCTCCACGGCCTATGCACTGAGCGCGGGGGGTCCAATCATGCATCCGAAACTCGACGCGCTCATTTTGGTGCCAATGTTTCCACATACACTCAATGCACGTCCGATCGTGGTCCCTGCGAGCGCGGTGATTCAGGTGACGGTGACCGAGAAGCATCAAGCGCTACCACAGGTGAGTTGCGATGGTCAGACACATATTTCATTGTTATTGGGCGATCAGGTTGTAATTCGGCGATCCGAACAGCACCTAACGCTATTGCATCCGCCCGGGTACAGCTACTACGCGGTCTGCCGATCAAAGCTGCAATGGGGTGGTCGGATTGAGCCGCAACAGGAGTCGGAATGAATACGGTTGATGAACTCATCGAAGCATTAACGCCCGCCATGCTCACGGATCTAAAACGCGCGTTAGAGCGAGGAAAGTTCCCCGATGGTCGCCCCGTGACCACTGAACAGAAAGAGCTGATGCTCGAGGCGATCATTCGCTATGAGGCATTCCATACGCCAGAAGAGGCGCGGACGGGATTCATCGATACCGGGAAGTCGAGTTGTGATGTCCCTAACCTCAAAAATGATTTGATACCGACACAGGAGATGCCAAATGACTGATGCACGTGCAATGGAGGCCGCGCCACAAATCACGCGACTTGCAGCCTATGCACCGTACCCCTACCGGGTGCACTCTGTGGATTTGCGTATTGAATTGCATCCAACCCAAACACGCGTCACGCAAACAAGTCGGTTTGCGCGGGTCATTCATGACACGACTGCGCTTGAGTTGTTTGGCCTCAATTTGCAGCGTATTTCAATTCAAATTGACGGGGTTGAGGTCGAGTCAGATCGGATCGTTGAAGTCGATGAGAGTCTGCTGATTCGACAGGTTCCGCCGAGCTTTACGCTGACGGTAGTGACTGAAATAAGTCCTGAGGCGAATACCACGCTTGAAGGCCTGTATTTATCAAACGGGATGTTTTGTACGCAATGCGAAGCGGAGGGTTTTCGGCGGATCACCTACTATCCCGACCGGCCTGATGTCATGAGTGTATTTACCACAACAATCGTTGCGCCAGCCGCGTATCCGGTATTACTTTCGAATGGTAACCCGGTGTCTGAACAGATCCTCGAGAATGGCGACAAGGAAGTTGTTTGGCACGATCCCTTTCCAAAGCCAAGCTATCTGTTTGCCTTGGTTGGTGGCGCGTTGGCCGTGCAGACAGATCACTATGTGACGCAATCAGGTCGTAAGGTCGAACTTCGGATTTATGTCGACGCCAAGGATCTTGACCGTGTGGATTATGCGCTTGAGAGCCTAAAGCGCGCTATGGCTTGGGACGAGCAAGCCTTTGGTCGTGAATATGATCTGGATATCTTCATGATCGTTGCAGTGAGCCATTTCAATATGGGCGCGATGGAAAATAAAGGCCTCAATATTTTCAACTCGAGTTGCGTGTTGGCCAATCCGTTGGCCGCGACAGATCAGGCATTTCAGCGGATTGAGGCCATCATTGCGCATGAGTACTTCCACAACTGGTCAGGCAACCGCGTGACCTGTCGAGACTGGTTTCAGTTGAGTCTTAAAGAAGGCTTTACGGTATTCCGTGACAGCGAATTCACTTCGGACATCAATTCGCGGGCAGTCAAGCGGATCCAAGATGTCAATTTTCTTCGGTCGGCGCAGTTCACAGAGGATGGTGGCCCAACCGCGCATCCGGTGCAGCCGAGCGAATACTTGGAGATCTCAAATTTCTACACACTGACGATTTATGAGAAGGGTGCTGAAATCGTCCGCATGTTGAAAACGTTGCTGGGTCCGACCCTGTTCCGAGCGGGAAGTGATTTGTATTTCGAACGCCATGATGGCCAGGCAGTCACCATTGAAGACTTTGTTCAGGCGATGGCTGATGTATCAGGACGTGACCTAACCGACTTCATGCGCTGGTACCGCCAGCCAGGCACACCAGTATTGGACGTCGAAGAGCATTGGGATGCAGAGGCGCGCGAGTTGAAACTGACGTTTGCACAGCATGCCCCCTCGGTTGCGACAGATGGCTCTCACGCACTGTATGTCATTCCGGTGAGTTACCAGGTGTTTGATCGCACAACAGGGCGTGTGCTTTTGCCTGAGACACTGCTTGAGCTATCAGAGAAGACACACACCGTTGTCCATCGGATCACAGAAGGCGCACCTGTTGTGTCGATGCTGCGCGGTCTATCCGCTCCTGTGCGTTTGCACTATGACCGCGCGTTATCGGATTACGCTGCAGTGGCGTTATTTGATGACGATGGTGTCAGTCGCTGGGACGCCATTCAGGCGCTGTATATCAAAGCGATCGCAGAGCAAATGGATGGTGGGGAACAGGCAACACAAGCTGCCATTCAGGTGCTAGAGGGCTTGATACGCGATCCCGAGCAGATTGCTGATCCAGCCTGTGTGGCTGAGATGCTGATGTTGCCCCAAGACAATATTTTGTGGGATGCATTTACGCCGGCAGACCCGCAACGCGTGGTCGCCGCGAGAAAGGCATTCCGCGGCTTAATCGCGGAACAACTGAAGCCCTTGTGGCCAAGGCTATATCAGGCAATGCAGGTCGCTGGTGAATATCGGCCGGATGCAGATGCGATCGGCCGACGGAGCCTCGGCATTACCGCGCTTGGTTTCTGGGCGCGCGTGGAGAACGTGGATGCTGAGCTTGAGTCATTGTTCGCTCGCGCCGGAAATCTGACGGAGCGTTTTGCTGCATACCGCATTGCGCGCGCAGATGGCTCGCCAGAGCTTGGGCAGCAGTTGTCGGATGGGTTTCTGGCTCAGGCTGACGCTGATGAGGTGCTTGATTTGTGGCTCTCAACAGAGTCCATTAACGAGTCCACAGCAACCTTAGAGCGCGTTCGAGAGTTGACGGAACACCCTCGATTTGCGTGGACCAATCCAAATCGAGTGCGTGCGGTGGTGGGCGCTTTTGCTGGGCGGAACGTGAAGGCATTTCATACCGCAGAGGGATACCGCTTTCTGCGCGATGTGGTGATTAAGCTGGATGCAATGAATCCGCAAATTGCCGCACGATTAGTTAGTCCCTTGTGTCAGTGGGGCCGACTCGCACCAGAATATGCCAGTTTGATGCGTGCGGAACTCGAGTCCATGTCTGTCATGAAACTGTCAAAAGATTTGTATGAAATAGTCGAGAAGAGCCGCAAATAATAATAACCAACAGGGAAGGATATGGGCATGCCGACGACCACACGCGATCACCAAGACATCGTGCAGGCAGTACTTGCTTGCTCAAAAAGTGAAGGACTGAAGGTCTTTGCTCAGGCGTTTTTGAGCTCCTTATCAACCCGTGATCTGGAGCGCTTCAGAACCGACGATCTGGTGGGCGCGATTGTGCATGCGCATGGGCTCCTCAGTGCGAGTGCCAAATCACAGGTTGAGCTGTTCAACCCCGGGTTTGAAGAGTTCGGGTGGCAAAGTGATTACACCATTCTCGTGGTTCATCATCCGGATATCCCATTCTTAGTCGACAGTTTACGGATTGAATTGCTACAGCAAGAGATTGAGGTGCACACGCAGGTGAATCTCGTCTTGAGCATTGCGCGCGATCGACAGGGGCGAGTGACAGATGTGACTGCCGCGAACGGCGATGATGCGCCGCGTGAGAGTCTCATCTGGCTGGAAATTGATCGCACGACACAAAAAGACGTACTCCGGCGCATTAAGGGTGCTTTGCAAACTGTATTGCAAGATCTCCGCTTGGTCGTGGATGACTTCGAGTCCATGCACCGTCGCGTATCGGACATTGGCGACATGCTCTCTGGGACGCAAATCGCCGATGTGAATCTGGCTGAGGTGGAGTCATTCCTGAAATGGCTCGCAGACGATCACTTCACCTTCATAGGCTATGAATACTTTGCTGTGGGTAAAGGATCGTTGTTGATGCTCGACTCGGAGCGGAGCCTCGGGTTGTCGCGAAATCAGAGTCTGACAACGCATGACACAAAGACCCGCATCCGCGCGGAGCAGGTGACACACACGGATGATTTAGTTGTCTTTGTAAAAGCGCCCGTGCGCTCGAGCATCCATCGCGCGGTCTATCCCGATGTGGTTTCGATTCTAGAACTTAACGCGAAAGGCAAAGTGGTCGGTGAGCACCGATTGATCGGCCTATATACAGCTCGCGTGTATATCCGTCCGGCGCATGAGATCCCTCTGATCCGTGCGAAACTTGACTACGTCATCGATGCATCGGGATTCTCGGCTCGCACCCACAACGGCAAGGTGCTTCGACAAATCTTGCAGGTCTATCCCCGTGATGAGCTGTTTCAGTCAACCGCAGTGCACTTAAGCGAGACGGTCATTGAGATCGTCAAACTCCATGAGCGCAAACAGTTACGCTTGTTTCTCGATCGCGATCGGTTCGGCTTTTTCTGCTCTGCATTACTTTACATTCCGCGTGATCTCTACACGACGGAATCGCGGATCAAGATTCAGTCGCTACTCAGTGACGCATTGGATGCGGTCGACGCATCCTTTAGCACCTATTTTTCAGAGAGTATCTTTGCGCGGGTGCACATGATTTTCCGCTTAAAGCCCAATGCACCGGCAGTGGATGAGCGTGCACTTGAGCAAATGGTCAGTGATACGGTGTCGAGCTGGGGAGATCAGTTTCGTGATGCGCTTGAGGCTGAGCTCGGCGAGGAACGCGCAAGCACGCTGTTTGCGCGCTACGGAAAAGGATTCCCTGCCGGTTATCGTGAGGATTTTTCGCCAAGGCGCGCTGTATTCGACATCCAAAGGGCAGACAGCCTCGAAAACGGCGCTGATGTTGCGGTCTCGCTGTATCAAAATCTCGACGCGGCCAGTTCCGCTTTTCGCTTAAAGCTATTTTCACTGGAACATCCGATTCCACTGTCTGACGCATTGCCCTTGATCGAGCATTTGGGTGCTTGGGTGTTGGCTGAATCCCCGTATGTCGTCAAAGGCAAGGACAGGTCAGTCTGGATCCATGATTATCAGTTGGAATTACCAGGTTCGCTTGAGCTGACGCAAATTCGGGAGTCGTTTCAGGAGGCATTGCTTGCCGCCTGGCGCAAAGAGACCGAGTCGGATCGATTCTGCCAACTGGTGGTGTTGTCGGGTTTGAACTGGCGAGATGTTGCGCTACTGAGGGCCCTGACGCGCTACCTGAAGCAAATTGGATTCGAATTATCGCAGACCTGGATGGCTGAGACGCTCGCGGCATATCCGCAAATTGCC
>JAGYIK010000077.1 GCA_018402605.1 Litorivicinus sp.
GCGCAATCCGAATAAGGTCTGGAATTCAGCGCTTTCAGCGACCGAGGTGGGTGTACCTGAGCAACAGACATGGCCGTTTAAGCAGATCACTTGATCCGTGGCAGCCATCACCACATGCAGATCATGCGAGATCATGAGGATCCCACAACCGAGTTCGTCACGAATTTCCGAGATCAGTCGATACAGGGCAATCTCACCGCTGTAATCGACACCTTGAACCGGCTCATCGAGGACTAATAAATCTGGCTTCCGAGCCATGGCACGTGCCAGAAGGACGCGTTGAAACTCGCCACCAGAGAGACTGCGGACTTCGTGATGGCGAAGGTGATCTACGCCAGTCCGCACCATGGCCCGCTCACGAGTGGGTGCTGAAATCGATCCTGTCAATTGCATGAAATGCATGACATTGAGAGGCAGTGTCCAATCAATACTGAGTTTCTGTGGTACATATCCGACGCGCAATCGTTCTTGACGATTGGCTCGGCCTTCGGTGGGTCGCATCACGCCAAGCGCCATTTTCGCTGTGGTTGATTTACCTGAGCCATTTGGGCCGATGAGGGTCACGATCTCACCTGGATTGACTGTCAGGTCAACGCCTCGCACCAGCCAGCGGCCGCCGCGCTCGATGCCAGCATTGCTCAGCGCAATCAAAGGGACTTCAGCCATATTTCAATCCTGGGTCAGACGCTTACGTTTTCGGTGTGCAATGTTATATCATAACGGTCTTCGCATACATCGATCCACGTGAATAGGAATCCAATGCGCAACATCTTCTTGGTTGCCTTATCGTTTGTGATGGCTGCAACAGGTCGACCAGCGATCGCAGCTGCCCCCGCTGTTGTGACGTCGATTCTGCCTGTTCATGCCTTGGTTGCATCCGTAATGCAGGGTGTAGGGGAGCCTGTGTTACTGGTTTCGGGTAGCGGATCGCCACATCATTACGCGTTGAAACCATCCCAAGCCCAGGCTTTACAGCGTGCAGATGTGGTTTTTTGGGTCGGTGAGGACTTGGAAAGCTTTCTCGTGAAACCGATGCGAACAGTCGGGGTGGCTGCGACATCGGTTCCGTTGTCCGAGGTTCCAGACCTTGTGCGCCATCCGTATCGGGATCTCACTGGCGATCGCAAACTGAATCACTCATCGCATCGGCACGCGCATGCAATACAATCCATTGATCCCCATTTTTGGCTTGATCCACAGAATGCGATCCGTTGGTTGCCGGTCATTGCAGATCAGCTGGCCGAGCGTGATCCGGACAATCGCCTCATCTACCGACAAAACGCGCGCGCTCAGATGGCGCAAATCGAGGAACTCTCGGAGCAGATCGCTGCACGTCTAAAAGGCCTTCAGGCGATTCCATTTGCGGTCTTCCATGATGGATACCGATATTTTGAAGCGCGTTATGGACTGCAGTCGGTGGCAGCAATCACCCTGAGCCCAGAGGCGCAACCCAGTGCAGAGCGTATCCGGCGGATTGGACGAATTCTCTCTGAAACTCAGGCAGTCTGTGTGTTTTCCGAGCCTCAGTTTCCGCCAAAGCTTGTTAAAACAGTGACAGAGGGATTGACTGTGCGGGAGGGTGTTTTGGATCCCTTGGGGTCGCAATTGGCCGCAGGTCCAGAACTCTACCTTGAATTGCTTGAGCAAATGACCATGTCTTTCGAGCAGTGTTTGAGAGCGGAGTGAGGTCCTATGCGAACGGGTAATATAGTGGGCGTGGTGGTTGCTGCGGCGTCATTATCAATAGTGTCGTTGTACTGGGCCAACTCTGAGGCTGAAGTGGCACGCATTCCCTATGATCAACCGGAGATGGTGTCATTGGGTCAGACTGTTTATGACGGACATTGCGCGAGTTGCCATGGTGTGCAGTTAGAGGGTGAGCCGAATTGGCGTCAACGCGATGCCGCGGGCCTATTGCCGGCACCACCCCATGATGCCAGCGGTCATACTTGGCACCATGCAGACCAAATGCTGTTCGAGCTGACCAAATACGGGATTCAACGCTTTGCGGGTGCCGATTACGTGTCCAAGATGCCAGTGTATGACGGTGTGATCACCGACGAGGAAATCTGGGCAGCCCTTGCCTACATCAAGTCAACTTGGCCAGATGACATCATCAAGCGACATAACGAGGCGTTTTCAGATCGCTAAAACGTTCTAATTATCGCCTGTTTGCGTATCTCGGTGACGGAGTGTGCTGTTTCTTGATGCGGATCAATTTCAGCAACACACTGCCCATCCGCGCACCGCATTCTTCTGTAGAGTGAACTTGCTCCATAACAACAGCTAGAGCACAGCCACGGAGTCAGCGATGGTCGCTGGCCCTCTACGCAAGGAATGCAAAGATGAGGATGAAACTCGCTCTTGTCGCTTCAACTCTCGGGTTTTCTCTGTCATTAATGGCAGCGGAGCCGGTGCAACCGATCTACCCAGCAGTGGTCGAAGATCGGGACAAAGTTGAACTCGGTAAAATGTTATTTTTTGATCCAAGACTGTCAAAGTCTGGGTTTATTTCATGTAACTCATGCCACAACCTGTCAATGGGTGGTTCTGACAACCTGCCGACATCTATCGGTCACGACTGGCAGTTGGGACCCATCAACTCGCCAACCGTGTTGAACAGTAAATTCAATATTGCGCAATTCTGGGATGGTCGCGCCGCCACCCTGCAAGAGCAGGCCGGTGGACCGATTGCCAACCCAGGTGAAATGGCGTTCACACACCAATTGGCACTTGAGACCTTGGAAACGATTCCGGGTTATGTCGAGGCATTTAAACGCGTCTATGACAGTGAAGTGATCACGATTGACCGCGTCACTGATGCGTTGGCGGTGTTTGAAGAAACCCTGGTGACACCCAATGCACCCTTCGATCGATTCTTGATGGGTGACAAGACGGCGATCTCTCAGGAAGCGCAGGCAGGATATGCATTGTTCAAGAGCACTGGCTGTACAGCGTGCCACAATGGTCAGGCCCTTGGTGGGTCATCGTTCCAGAAAATGGGTCTGGTGAAGCCATACGAAACCAATAGTGAGGTTGCTGGACGTTCAGCGGTGACAGGGAAGGAAGTTGATCGGTTTGCGTTCAAGGTACCAACGCTTCGCAATATTGAATTGACCTATCCCTACTTCCACGATGGCGCGGTTTGGGACTTGAGTGAAGCCGTGAATATCATGGGCGAAATTCAACTCGGCCGTCAGTTTGAGCAAAAAGAGACCGATCAGATTGTGGCTTTCCTGAAAACTTTAACGGGTGATCAGCCAAGTTTCAGCCTGCCGATTTTGCCTCCATCGGTTGCGAAAACCCCAAAGCCACAGCCATAGTCAGAGTTGATTCGCTGTGAATTAGGGCCGCAATTGCGGCCCTTTTTTTGCTTTGAGATACGCTTTGGATTTTTTGGCGGTGTGAAGAGCCGGCGCTGATCTCCCGGGTGACGCCATGCACCCGACGGGTGATTCGAGCGTAATACACGTGTTCCCAAAGATCGCCATAAAAAAAGGCCGCAATAGCGGCCTCTTTTATTCCAGCTCTCAATCAGAGCTGTTTAGTTGCGAAGTAAAAGTCAGTTACTTCGTAGTCTGTATTTGTTAGGCGGGCCATTGCTTCTTCCGTAGTTTTTGCCGGTGGAACAATGACACGCTCACCTGGTTTCCAGTTTTCAGGTGTTGCAACACTGTGCTTGTCAGATGTTTGCAATCCATCAAGGAGGCGCAGGAATTCGTCAATCGAGCGACCGTTGCTCATTGGATAGTAGACCATCGCACGCAGTTTGCTGTCTGGATCGATGATAAAGGTTGCACGTACCGCTGAGGTATCGGCAGCACCTGGGTGGATCATGCCGTATGCGCGGGCGACGTCCATCGAAAGATCGGCGATAATTGGGAACTTGATGTCGACGCCGAAGTTGTCCTTGATGTTCTTGATCCATGCGATGTGTGAGTGGGTGCTGTCAATCGACAGGCCGAGCAACTCACAGTTGCGCTTGGAAAACTCTTCGTGGCGAACAGCGAACGCCATGAACTCAGTGGTGCAGACGGGAGTGAAGTCCGCTGGATGTGAGAACAAAATCAGCCACTTACCCTTGTAGTCTTCAAGTGTTTTCCGTCCTGAAGTGGTTTCTGCGTCGAAAGCCGGTGCCTTTTCGTTCAGGCGTGGTAGGCCAACAGTTTGATTTTCCATGTGTCTCTCCTTGATTCACAGTGTGTAATGGATGGCTATAGAATAAACAGGTATAAGGTTATAACCAGAAGTATTCATCAATCGGTCTGATTGAGTTTCACAATAGCTCGATTAACACGGGAGTGGCTTGATACGGCTCAAGGTTTTCTGGGTTGGTTTCGGATTAACTGGAGACTCACACAAGGAGTGTTTCTGATGAAAGCGAATGTTGGTGGAATGGATAAATGGGCGCGGATTTTAGTCGGTTCGCTGTTCGTGGGACTGGCTTTGACCGGCGCCATCGGTGTCTGGGGTTGGATCGGATTGGTTCCGATGCTAACCGGGATTTTTGGCTATTGCCCAGCGTATTCGATTTTTGGCTGGTCGACGTGTCCGTTAAAAACGGAACAGTGAAATAAAGGCGGGGCCATGGGCCCCGCACTGCATTTATCTGGCTGCGTCTTCCATTGCTTTTCGAACGATGACGGCCTCCATCGTGAGGTCAATATCCACATCACTCCACCGAATAACTTGGTCTTTTTGTACCTTGGCTTTCAGTTTGACGCGATGTGCCAAACCAATGGGTAGGGCATTCAGTGCGAGCGAATTGCTCGCGGGACAGAGTTTCCCGTAGACCGTAAAGCCACCTTCGCCATCCAGCATCTCGCCTGCATTCAGGTCTTTTTTCGCGGTTGCGACCACATCGCTGTGGAAAGCTTGTGTCGAACCTGTCGGTTTGCCCAGTAAGGCGGCAGATAGAATCGATGCGTTCAGCTCAAGACCAATGAGGTGGAATGGCTTGTACATGGCTGAGAAGCGACCTGTCGAATCCGTGTTCATGCCATATTGTTTAAAGCATGCCGCCGCGTAATCATTGGGCGCCTCAATGACGACATACACGCCCCAACGGAGATCCCGATAGACCGGCCGACTGTCGCGCTCGATTGAGGTCACCACCTCAACCATCCCGGAGTGGTCAAGTTGACCGCCCAAAGCACGTGGTCTGAGGATGTGAGCCAGATCATCCATCCCCGCAGCTGGGAACGCGAGGCCGTTTTCAGGGGCCTTGAGACCAGTACCATTTGAGATGGCTGCCATTTCAAGGGCAGACTTGGTGCCATCGAGGAAGCTATTGAACATCTGGCTGTT